>OMRR01000073.1 GCA_900313535.1 uncultured Eubacteriales bacterium | reverse complement strand
TGATATAGAAACTCCAGAAAGTGAATTTTATGATTTATATCATGAGCCAAAAGGTGAATTGCTTCAAACTAATAAGATAGCAAAATACAAATTGCAATATCAAAATTATAATGTAGAGTGGACTAGAGATTATCCAAGAGATTTTTATAATGAGTATGTTAGTCAAGCAGTTGGAGAGGATGTGTATGTTGGCCAAGGTGTCAAACTATGTAAAATTGAAAACGAAAATGTTAAAGATTATACGGTGAAAATTAAATTTGCTAAAATTAATGATGCTGGTGATACGCAAGTAAATTGGATTTTAACCAATAAAAAATTTAACAAAGATGGTACAATCCCAGCTAATGCTACTGTATATAAAGATGAAACTAGCGCTTATGAGACTGAGTATACTTTTGAACTTACACTTGAACCAAAAGAGGAATTGTGGATTAATCTACAAGCACCTAATCATTCAAATGTAACAATTTCATCTTTTGATATTAAAATGAAATAAGATTAATAAAATATTAAGTTGGCGGAGCATAATTTACTCCGCCTATTTTATTGCAAAATTGTTAGTTTTTCGCCGTTTTAATTATTGCTACAACATGTTTTTTTTTGTATAATATATGTATTGGGAACTCAATTTGAATAAGTATTATTTTGATACTTTTTATATGTTGTCTATAGTTAATTAGTTATATAAGTAAGGAGTATTATGAAAAAAAAGTTTATTAGTAGAGTATTAGCAGGTGCTTTAGCTGCTAGTATGCTTATGACTGGATGTAGTAAAACTGAAACTAAAGTGGCAGAAAGTCAAGTTGCGACTAATGAAACTAAGACTGAGGAAAAGAATAAATTACCTATGGACCCAACAGTTATGAAGCCATGGATTAATACATGTATTCTTGGCGAAGTAACTGATGAAGTTAATGCAGAGCTTAAAGATGATTTTTTCTTAAATGTAAATCACGACTGGCTTAGAGATGCAAAATTAAGACCAGGTTATGATTCAGAGACACCAATTATTGAAGCAGTTGACATAGTAAAGAATAGATGTCTTGAATTTTTGAATGATAAGACACTCAAATTCGATGATCCAGTTTATTCTCATGATGTTGAATTGATTCAAGGGTACTATGATTTATTCCTTGATTGGGAAGGAAGAAACAAAGTTGGTGTAGAGCCATTAAAACCAATTATTGAAAAGATTAAGGCAATTAGCAATCTTGATGAGTTATCAGAATTCTTACTATCAGAAGAGGCAAGAGAAAATGGACTTGGACTTTTTGGAGTTAAAGTTAGTATTGATAGTCAAGATTCATCTTCTTATGGAGTAGAAGTTAGTAGCACAGATCTATCGCTTGAGGATGCTGATGAATATAATACATTAACTGAAAATGGAAAGAGAGTTAAGAAAGCAGTTGATGATAAAACTTTATATATGCTTGACAGAATTGGTATTGATGAAAGTGAAGCTAAGGCACTTATTGAATCATCTTTTGATTTAGAAACAAAGATTTCAAAAAGTATGATGGGTCTTCTTGAAGCCATGGATCCAGATTCACTTATGAAAACTATAAACCCAACAACAGCAAAAGATATAAAAGCCATCGAAGGAAAAGTTCCTGTTGCAGAGTATATGGATAGATATGGTTATTCAGTTTCAAAACTTATTAATTTACAAGAGCCAAATTGGCTTAAGGGTTTAGCAGAGATTTATTCAGAGGAAAATCTTGATGGAATGAAAGCATATCTTTTGACTTCTATAGCAAGAGATTATATTAATAAAACTGATGAACCTGCTTTTAGAAAATATCAAGAAATTAATAATGCACAAAAGGGTATAACTGAAAGTCAACCAGATACTGATCTTGCATATCTTGAAGCTAAAAAAATTATGTCACCTAGCTTTGCAAGAATTTATGTTAAAAAATATGTAACTCCTGAGATGAAGCAAGAGATTACAGAGTTTTGTCAAGAATCAATTGATGCATATAGAGAAATGCTACAAGGAATTGAATGGATGACTGATGAGACTAAAAAAGCGGCAATTAATAAACTTGATCACATTAAGATTCATTCTTTATATCCTGATAAGTGGGATGATGATTCTGTTTTCCAATTTGCTTCAAAGGAAAATGGTGGAACATATTTAGATGCACAAAAAGCACTCATTAAAGGTGTAATAGCAAGACAAATGTCTCGTATCAATGGTAAAGTAGATAATGATATTTGGCAAATTGATATACTTGAGACAAATGCATTCTATGCTGCATTTGAAAACTCTGTAAATATCATTCCTGGATATTTCTGCGACGTTACATATCGTAGTGATATGAGTATTGAAGAAAAATATGGTGCTATAGGTTCAGTTATCGGTCATGAAATAAGCCATGCTTTTGATACAAATGGTTCACAATACGATGAAGTTGGTAATGTAAAAGATTGGTGGGCAAAAGAAGACAAAGATGCATTTAGAGAGAGAGCAAGTAAACTTGTAGCATATTATGATAATGTTGTAGCATTTGATGATGGTACAAAATATAGTGGACAGATGGTTCAAACTGAAGCTATAGCTGATATAGCAGGATTAAAAGTTATGTTAACACTTGCAAAGAAAGTTCCGAATTTTGACTATGATAAATTCTTTAGAGCATTTGAAAGAATGTGGGCAAGAGTTTATACTATAGAGTCAGCTGAGAATGCAACTCTCACTGACACACATCCACTTCACTATTTAAGAGGAAATGTTACAGTTCAACAATTTGATGAATTCCTTGAGACATATGGCATTAAAGAAGGCGATGGAATGTATTTAGCACCTGAGGACAGAATATCAGTGTGGTAAAATAAAAATTATGGAGGGGTCTTATGAAAAATAGTTTAGTAGCTAAGATTTTTGTATTTCTATTTGTGTTATTTTTAGTTAAAGCTGAATCACCATCAGTAGGGGCAACAAAAAATGTATACTTTACTGGAATTCAAGGTGCTTTAACTTCAACTGACATCAACCAAGCCTACAAGTTCAATACAATTAAAGAAGCTTATACTAAGCAAATTGAATTAGGTGAAGGCTGGAATATTGTTACTGAGTAAACTTATTACATAAGTAACGGAAGTAAATTCTCTAATTATTTGTGACAAAAAATAAAATGGACGGATTTGTTCCGTCCATTTTTATTATTATCTAAAACGATTATAAATACATGTTACTAAGTTCTACGTATTTCTTCAAAGTCAACATCTTTCAAATGCCTTTTCCTTTGAGATTAGATAAAGAAATAAGTGGTTGCTTTTTCAAAAATTCAATAAAACTTTTCATGATAAAATTACATCCATATTTATATTATTATATCACAATTGGAAGGCTTTTTCAAATTATTAATGTGCGATTTAGACTTAATATTTTTGTCATTATACTCTCTACCTACACATTTTAAATTGAAAGAGTGGGTGATAATAACAATCCATATTTTATAGATGAAAATTTCCTAAAAAGTATTATATAAAGGCATAAATTGTTAAATATGGAGATGTTTATGTTAAAACTCAGTTATTTAAAATAAAATTTCTATTGACTTTTTATATATTTATGTTATCATATAATCGAGGTCTGGGTGAAAACTCTTTGGACCATAGTAGGCGGGGAGAATTCCTCGCTATTTTTGTAAAGAAGAGAGATGCTAATGAAAGAATTAAGTGTTTTTATTGATGAAAGTGGTGATTTTGGAATAGCTACAAAGTTTCCATCATATTATCTTACTACCTTTGTGTTTCACGATCAAAGTAAAAGTATTGATAAACAAGTAAATCAATTAGAGAGTAGAATAAAAAATAATAATTTTGATATTGAGTATTTACATTCTATGCCAAT
>OMRR01000017.1 GCA_900313535.1 uncultured Eubacteriales bacterium | reverse complement strand
TTAACTGTCGCACTTTTTTTATTTACTTTTGCCATACATTCTCCTTTTAAAAACTACTAAATTGAAAGCACTTTATTTTACTTTCAAAAGTTTATAAACTTCTCTCTTATCAATTCCTCTGTCACTAGCAACTTTTTTCATTGCCTCTTTGTCAGATATTCCCTTTTCAATATACATCTTATAATGCTCTTCGATGCTAAACTCTGACCATTTGCTGTGTTCAATTGCTATTAATTCTTCTCTGTCAATACCCGCAAGCACTAATACAAATTCTCCTCTTATGTCTTTCTTATCGTACAAATCGTAAATCTCTTTTAAGCTTCCCCTTATAGTCTCCTCATGTAACTTAGTCATTTCTCTTGATACAGATGCAAGTCTCTCTTCTCCAAACACTGAAATTATAGTTTCAAGGTCCTTTTTCAAATTGTGAGGCGATACATAAAAAAGTAAAGTTTTAGTTTCATTCTTTAATTCATTTAATTGTTCTTTCCTCTTTTTATTATCTTCGGATAAGAACCCAACAAAAACAAAACTACTTGCATCAAGTCCACTCACAACCAATGCATTTATGCACGCACACGCTCCTGGCACTGCTATCACTTCTATACCTTCTTTTATAGCAAGCTTTACTAATTCATTTCCAGGGTCTGATATTATTGGTGTGCCCGCATCAGTCACTATCGCTACATTTGAGCCACTTAGCATTTCTTCTATAATTTTAGATGCTTTTTCATACTTATTATGCTCATGATACGATGTAACTGCTGTATCAATGCTAAAATGATTTAATAATTCCTTTGTGTGTCTTGTATCTTCTGCTGCTATCAGATCTACTTCTTTAAGTACATCAATAGCGCGAAAAGTCATATCTTTTAGATTCCCAATCGGCGTAGCAACTATATATAATTTTCCCAAATTATCATTCACTATATTTTTCTTAGAACTCTTGCAACTGCAGGACATACAATAGCACATATGATTGCTTCTGGTATGCCATTTGCAACAACTGTAGCAGAAAGTACAGCTAATAGTCCCTTACCTGCTATCACAGGATTTTCATTGCCAAAAAATATAAATATAAATGTTATAACTAAAATCGTATTAGTAAGACTTCCTACTATAGAACCAAGAATGTCCCCAAGTATAGATTTACTAAATAAGTCAGACACTAATATTGGTGTAAGACCTATCAAAATTCTTGGCAAAAAACATATTACTAAACTACCAAGATTCCCTTTGTATCCAGCAGATTCAGCAAATGGTGTAAATAGAAACGCTGTAGGAAATGCTGGCAAAATGAATGTCCAATAAATAAAACTAAAAAGGCCGAAAGTAAAACCAACTATCATCCCAATCGTTTTACCAAATGTCAGTGATGATATGACAACTGGTATCATAGCCGTTGTCGCAACTATTGGTCCTATAGGTATACTTCCAAGTGGTGTAAAACAAAATATCGCAAGTATCGCTATTATCAAACACACTTTTAATGTTATACTTAATTTCATTACATAACCTCCAAAATACTATTTCCTAAAAATTCTCTAAGTATAGAATGAGCAGGTATTGCTCCAGAATCTACACCAAGAAAGAAATTTAGAATTTTTATTAATCTTCTAGCTATTATACCCACTTCTTCATCATCAGCTATAGTGTAAAGCTTAGCTATTGCCTTATCCTTTATAACACTAAACTCATAAATTAATGCTGAATTAAAAAATATATCCGCTCTCTCTTGATATGGAAATATTGATTTTTCTTCACCATTTCTTACACTCTTCCATCTAAGTAATGTTTCTTTCGGATTTATTTTTCTTAAGTGAATGTCTCTTATAAGTCTTCTTATTAATCTCAAATCAGAAGTTGATATTCTATTGGCATTATCTATACTTACTTCGGTAAGCGCCGATATATATATTTTGAAAATGTCATTTTGATCTATAGTTGGAACTAAATCTGGATTTAGACAGTGAATTCCTTCCAATATCAATACATCATTTTCATTTAATTTAATTTTGTCACCTTTGTATTCTTTAATTCCTTCAGCAAAATCAAATCTTGGCATTTCTGTCTCTTCACCATCTAATAACTTTTGCATAGTAGAATTCAAAAGATCAGTATCCATAGCTTTTATACTTTCAAAATCGTAATAGCCATTTTCATCTTTTGGGGTATCTACTCTATTTTTAAAGAAATTATCACTAGAAACAATATATGGTTTTAAATCTATGGCCTTCAAATGATATGAAAGTCTATGAGCAAATGATGTCTTGCCACTGCTTGATGGTCCCGCTATAAATACTAATTTCTTTTTAGATTTTTTAATCTCTTCTGCCATATCACCAATCTGCTTGTCTTGATAAGATTCAGTCATTATAACCAAATCATCAAAAGTATCATTTGCAATATGGCTATTCAATACACCAACTGTATTTATCTCAAGTTTCCTTGCCCAATTTGTAGAAGCATTTAATGTATCAAACTCTTTGATACCAATGTCTTTTTCTATAACTTGACTTTCATCATTAGAGGTAGACACATAGAGTAATAAACCTTTTTTATAATGTCTAATCTTATAATATTTAACCATCCCTGTATGATATAATAACTCACCATTAATATATCTTACATAGTCATCAACATACCTAAGTTTTATTGTAGGTTTGTAAACATATTCAAATAACATTTTCACGTCTGTCATTTGGTTTTCTTCTAAAATCTTTGATGCCTCATTTTTTGTAAATTCCAATTTCTTTATAACTGACTCTGACTTTACAACCTTATCATATGCATCAATTATTAATTCTACTGATTTTTGATCTATTGTTCTTCCCTTAATCTCAAAGTAATATGAATTTTGTATTTTAAACTTTAGTGCTGCATCTGCGTCTTTATATACATCGTGTATAGCCTTTAACATGATCAATATGGCTGTACGTACATAAGCATATCTTGCCATCTGATCGTCATAATATAAAAATTCTATATCTTCTCCATCTCTTGCACTTCTTCTTAACTCTCTTACATCTCTGCCAATCTTTGCAAGATAAGGAACCCTACTACCATTTTCAAATGATTTTGAAATGTCGTAGTAAGTTGTTTTTTCATTTACCTCTAAAACTTGTCCGTTAACTTTAATTTTCATCTTGTTTATTTCTTTTTAGTAGAGTTTTCTTGTATAAGTTGCTTTATAGCCTCGATAGCAACTTTAATCGCTTTATCAGTATCATGAGAGACAGGATTCTTCATATGTTTTTTTGCTCTCTCTTGATTAGCTACAACGTGGAGAACTGTTCCTGCTTTTACATGGAGAGCACTTGCAACTACAAACAATGCTGCTGACTCCATCTCTGATGCAAGACAACCCAATCTACACCATGATTCCCACTTATTTAGTAATTGATAGAATACTGGTGACTTCTCTGGAGAATGCTGACCATAAAAACTATCTTTACATTCTACAACTCCTACATGATAATCATATTTAAGTGCTTTGCTTGCATCTGCAAGAGCATTAACTATATGATAATCTGCAACTGATGGCCATTCAATTGGTGCATACTCTTTTGAAGTACCTTCCATACGAACCGCACCTGTAGCTATAACTATGTCATCAGATTTGACATCCAATTGCATACCACCACAAGTACCAACTCTTATAAAATATTTTGCACCTACCTTCACTAACTCTTCCATAGCAATTGCTGCAGATGGTCCACCTATTCCTGTAGAGCACACTGAAACTTTTTTCCCAAGCAATGTGCCTGTGTATGTTATATATTCTCTACTATCAGCTATAAGCTTTGGATTATCAAAATATGCTGCTATCTTTGCTGATCTCTTTGGGTCACCTGGCACTATGACATATTCTCCCACATCACCAGGTTTTACCATCAAATGGTATTGCTCACCAGCTCTTGAATAAATGCTCTTTTTCTCATATATCCTATTTCTTCCATTTTGCTCATCATCAATATCTTTTTTGCTTTTAGATTTATTCTTTAGCATATTACACTCCTTGTAATAACACAAAAGATGCGAAAAATATTTCGCATCTTATAGTTTTATTCTTCTTCTTCAGTATTTTGTACTTTATATTCCTTTGCCTCATATGATATGCTTTCAGGATTTACTTCAAAACTCTCATCCTCATTGTCAACAGTATATTCTGTCTCAGTTGAGATAGAAGTGTTTTGGTATTTCTTCATACCAGTTCCTGTAGGTATCGTACGACCAATAATAACATTTTCTTTAAGTCCTTCAAGTTTATCAATCTTTCCGTTTATTGATGCTTCAGTCAATACTCTTGTAGTCTCTTGGAATGAAGCTGCTGACAAGAATGAATCAGTAGTGAGAGATGCCTTAGTGATACCTTTTAATTCTTCTCTTCCTTTTGCTTCTCTCTTTCCCTCTGCACGTAATCTCTCATTCTCTTCCTCAAACTCTACTATATCAACTGCAGTATCTGGCAAGAACTTACTATCACCTGCATCAACTACAAGCATCTTACGAAGCATTTGTCTTACTATCATTTCAATGTGCTTATCATTTATATCAACACCTTGCAATCTATAAACCTTCTGAACTTCTTTCAATAAATAATCTTGTACCTTTCTTACACCCTGTATATTTAAAATATCATGTGGATCTATAGAACCTTCAGTAAGTGGATCTCCAGCATTTACCATGTCGCCATCTTTTACTTTAAGTAATGATCCAAATGGTATAAGATAAGGTTTAGCATTTAATGATAATTTATCTGGTCCGAGTATTTGAATTTCTCTCTTTGTACCATCCTCTGTGAGTTTTACTCTTCCAGCGAACTCTGTAACTATTGCCATACCTTTTGGCTTTCTTGCTTCAAATAATTCTTCTACACGAGGAAGACCTTGAGTTATATCACCACCGGCAACACCACCAGTATGGAAAGTTCTCATAGTGAGCTGAGTACCTGGCTCACCGATTGATTGTGCAGCTATAACTCCTACAGCCTCACCTATACCTACAAGTTTACCAGTTGCCATGTTTGCTCCATAGCAATGTGCACAGATACCATTTTTTGATTTACAAGAAAGTACTGTTCTTATCTTTATAGTTTCTCTATTGCTCTTATTTAATTCAGCAATTATCTTATCAGCAATTCCTTTTGTGATTAAATTATTTGCTTCTATAATAGTCTCACCAGTCACGCTGTCTATAATTGTCTCTGCTACT
The DNA here is from genome assembly GCA_900313535.1 of uncultured Eubacteriales bacterium. GTDB lineage: Bacteria > Bacillota > Clostridia > Lachnospirales > Lachnospiraceae > UBA3633. Next base: position 1,857 of record OMRR01000017.1, on the reverse strand, counting down.
ACTCTGCCAGTAATTCTTTCTTTCAATGACTCTATCTTCTCTACACCTTCCTCAAACTTACCTACTTCCATATATGGAATCTCTTGTCCTTCATGACAGCAGTCATCTTCTTTTATTATCAAATCATGTGCTATGTCTACAAGTCTTCTTGTTAAGTAACCTGAGTCTGCAGTACGAAGCGCAGTATCTGAAAGTCCTTTTCTAGCACCATGCGCAGATATGAAATACTCCAAAACATCAAGACCTTGTCTAAAGTTTGACTTTATAGGAAGTTCAATAGTTTTACCAGTAGTATTTGCCATAAGTCCACGCATTGAAGCTAACTGTTTAATCTGGTTTCTACTACCTCTGGCTCCCGAATCGGCCATCATGTAAATATTGTTAAATACTGAAAGTCCTACGAAAAGTTCTTCTTCAGCTAACTTCTTATCTGTCTTTTCCCATACACTTATGGTTTCATGATATCTCTCATCCTCTGTAAGAAGACCTCTACGATAATTCTTTCTTATAGTCTCAACTGCATCTTCTGCTTCAGCTATAAGTCTCTCTCTGCTCTCAGGAACTTTGATATCGTCCATCGAAACTGTCATAGCTGCTTTTGTACTATATTTATATCCTAGTGCTTTTATATCATCAAGTATTACTGCTATCTTTTCTGGTCCATGTATTTCCATTATTCTCTCAAGTAAGCTCTTCAAATCACCTTTCTTTATAAGACCATTAATTTCAAGTAAGAATTCATTTTCAGGTTTAGTTCTATCAACAAATCCTAAATCCTGTGGAATAATTTCATTAAATATAAGTCTACCAATAGTTGTCTCAATTATTCCCTTTACTGTCCTTCCATCTTCATCTTTTCTTCCTATCTTTGAATCTACTCTTACTTTTATTCTTTCTTGAAGAGTTATAGCTTTATTTTCATAGGCGAAAAGTGCTTCATCATATGACTTGAATATACGAACTACACCTGTGCCATTTTGTCTTTCCTGTGTAAGATAGTATATACCAAGAACCATGTCTTGAGATGGCACTGCAACCACACCACCATCTGATGGCTTAAGCAAATTATTTGTAGAAAGCATCAAGAATCTACTCTCAGCCTGAGCCTCAAGTGAAAGTGGTATATGTATAGCCATCTGGTCACCATCGAAGTCAGCGTTAAATGCTGTACATACAAGTGGGTGAAGTTTTATTGCCTTACCTTCTACAAGTATTGGCTCAAATGTTTGTATACCAAGTCTATGAAGTGTCGGAGCACGGTTAAGAAGCACTGGGTGATCTTTTATAACATCTGCCAAGATATCCCATACCTTATCTTCCTGTCTCTCAACTTTCTTCTTTGCATCATTCATTGATGTAACGAGTCCTCTCTTTTCAAGTTCTCTCATTACAAATGGTTTGAATAACTCTATGGCCATTTCCTTTGGAAGACCACATTGGTATATCTTAAGTTCTGGTCCTACAACTATAACTGAACGTCCTGAGAAGTCAACACGCTTACCAAGTAAGTTTTGTCTAAATCTACCTTGCTTACCCTTAAGCATATCTGAAAGTGACTTAAGTGCCTTACTTCCTGGTCCAGTCACAGCGCGACCTCTACGGCCATTATCTATGAGTGCGTCTACTGCTTCTTGAAGCATTCTCTTTTCATTTCTAACTATGATTTCTGGTGTACCAAGCTCAAGAAGTTTAGCAAGACGATTATTTCTATTGATGATTCTTCTATATAAATCATTTAAATCTGATGTAGCAAATCTACCACCATCAAGTTGAACCATAGGTCTCAGATCTGGTGGGATAACTGGAACAACATCAAGGATCATCCACTCTGGCTTATTACCTGAGTTTCTAAATGAC
>OMRR01000057.1 GCA_900313535.1 uncultured Eubacteriales bacterium | reverse complement strand
TGACAAGCGAGATAAATTTGGACAGTTTATATTAACAGGTTCCTCTTTACCACCCGACTCATCAAAAATCTATCATAGCGGAACTGGTAGAATAACAAGATTACTTATGAGACCTATGAGTCTATATGAATCACTTGATTCAACTGGCAGTGTTTCACTAGACAATATTTTTAACAATGAAGATATTGAAGGAAGTAATAATCTCGACATCAAAGATATTGCATTTCTTATTTGCCGTGGAGGCTGGCCTAAAGCTATAAACGAAACAAAAGAAATTGCATTGCAACAAAGTTATGATTATTATGACGCTATAATAAATATTGATATTTCTAAAGTTGATAACATTTCAAAAAATCCTCAACGAGTATCAAAACTTATGAGATCACTAAGTAGAGCTGTATCAACGCAAACAAGTTTTACTTCAATTGTTAAAGATATAAAAGCAAATGAAAATGATGATATATCAGATGAAACAATAAAAAAATATATAAATGCATTAAAGAAATTATTTGTTATTGAGAATTCAGAAGCATGGAATCCAAATCTTAGATCTAAAACTGCTATCAGAACATCTGACACTTGGTATTTCGTAGATCCATCCATTGCCACTGCAGCACTTGGCGCAAATGAAAATGATCTTTTAAATGACTTAGAGTTAATGGGGTTACTCTTTGAAAATTTGTGTATAAGAGATTTAAGAATATACTTAGAGGCAATAGATGGAAACCTATATCACTATAGAGATAAATCTGGTTTAGAATGTGATGCCGTCCTTCACTTAAGAAATGGTAAATACGGGCTAGTTGAAATTAAACTTGGTGGCGAAACTCTTATTGAGCAAGGCATCAAGACTCTCAGTAAGTTAGAAAGGAATATCGACACACAAAAAATGATGAAACCATCGTTTAAGATGATACTTACAGCAGTTGGCAACTACGCATATAAAAATAAAGATGACATATATATTGTGCCTCTTGGATGTTTAGCTCCATAATCAAAAATGGGCGAAGAATATTTCTCCGCCCATTTTGATATTTACTAAACTTGTTTTACTTCTAAACTTTCTATAGTTATAAGGTCTTCATCAGCCCCATCTATATATATATTTAAGAACAATGTATTGTCTTTTCCTTTAACAAATACTTTATATTCATATTCAGTACCTGTTGTTACATCTTGCCACCCATTTATTAAGCTTTGTTTTCCAGCTGCTATCTCGCCATTATCAAATTGTGCATCGCACATATTCATTTTAATATTCCTACTAGCTCCAGATCTCGATTTAAATTTTAATTTTAAACTTAAATCAGTCTCTGCCTGGCTAGATACTACTCTCACAATAGGAATTCCACCTGCAATCTTAACTTGTTGACCTGATAAGTTTGTCAATATTTCTTGGGTATAGTCTGTCCAATTTTGATTGTCATTAAAATTAAATGTCACTCCTCTATATGTAGCTGCAACTCCAGAAACTGCAGAATTATATGTTGTAGGCCCTGATGGTAAATAATATACTGTCGCTCTTGTTGTCTTGTTTGAGTCAGCAGTAATTGTTGTTTGAGATGCATCTTGAGTTATAGGATAAGTATCTTCAATAGTTACAAGTTTAAATGTTGGTGCTTTGCCCCATTGTATAAAGTTATAGTCTACACCATCTGTAACCTTATTTATATCAATATATCCACTTGCCCACGCACCATTTGTAGTAGATGTTGGACTTGCTCAGTTCCAGCGCTAATTTCAGAAGATGAATCAGCAAAATCACCTAGGTTAATACTTAAACTTGTATTATCATCTCTACCAGTGTTGACACAGTATATATTGTATAAGCCAGATGCTGTAGTAGAATATAAGTTTTTATACGAATGCCCATAAATATTAATATTAGTCAAAGTATAAAGTTCGCTACTGCATTCTCTTAAAAACTTATACCCTGCGCCAGATGTATGGTATATAAAGCCTGCGCCTTTTCCATCCGACTTTGAATTGACAGTATTTGTATAGGTACTGTATGCAGATGTATTAGTGGCTAAGACATTGGATGCTGCACTTGGACCATGATTAGCTGACCATGAAGTATTATTTACTGACAAGAGCCAAACATCTCCGCCACCATTTGTTGCAGATAACTGGCCAAAAGCTAAATGATTGTTTGGAGCAGTTCCATCGCATTGATTATAAGAAGTATTTCCTAGTGAAGAGAAAATATAACAACCATAGGAACTAGCAGGACGCACAAGAGATTCAAATGCATGCACTGGATTACTCCAATATTTATAATATAATCGCCTTTGAGTCACAACATTTTGACCACCCTTATATTCAGAAAGCCCTTCATTAACTACATCTTTATATCCACTTGATAAATAATTACTAATCCAAAAATTATTACTTGATATTTCTTGTATATTCTTCCAATAATCCGTAATGTCAGCATTTTTCAAATTCATACCTGCAAGATAACTTCCTATAGCACCATCTATCTTGCCATCTAGCGACGCATTGTACTGTTCTATTTGTGCATTAAAATTATCCTTCATCATTTCAAATTCTTGCTTAGTAACAAAAGCTGCGCCATCATTATCACTTACAATAGCAGAATAACATGGCATAAATGATAAAAGTACCACTAAACCAATTGACGAAATTGTTCTAATTATCTTCTTCATATATCTACCCTTTATAATTTTGAATACTAAAGTCACTAATTTTTATTGCATCTAAATCAGTACCACTTGATACATAGCAATTAAGCCATATCTCATCTTCTTCCTCAACATTTGTCAACACCAAATCAAGATTTTGATTTGTAGTAGTATTATAATAATTAACTGCACTTGTGTCACTCAACATATCTTTGGCACCCGTCTGAAAATAGCCCTCAATAAAACACTTGTTTGAAATTGCAAATGAAACTGGTATATCACCGCCATTTCGTGCAACAAATTTAAACTTAACACGAACTTTTGATCCTTCTTTATTAACTTTTCCAATTCTAACACCATTTTGCATACGAATATCAGCATTCATCAAATTGCTCAATGTCTCTTGATTAAAATTAGATATTGGTCGTTATTCATAATTAAGCGATGGTATATAGTATGTAAACTTGATACCAGACATTTTAGCGTCAATAGTTGAAGAACCACCAGATGGATAATATAGTACCTGTCTTGTTGTTTTAGTGGAGTCAGCACTAATCGTTTTCTGATCACTGTTAGTAATTGGAAATAAATCATTCAACGCAACTATATTTATTGTTCCAGGTACACCAACTTGAAGTATAGAAAAATCTTCGTTTGTTTTTCTCTGTATAACAACTGTTTTTGCATCACCCCAAGTACCATTAGATATAGAGGTAGGTGACAATTCAGAACCAACAGAATATGTAACACCTATGTCAGTTATTTGATTAAAGTTTAAAGTTAAAGATGTATTGTCATCTTGACCTGTACTGCCTTCATAAATAGATTGTTGGCTAATTGCATTACCACCATTAAAATTTTTATATGTATGTGCACTACCATTAAATCTTGTCAATGGATATAAAGCATAGTTGCAAGTTCTTAACATATTTCTACCATTTCCATAACTATGATAAAGGAAACCTGCACCATTACCTTTTTCTGATTTTTCATATGTAGACCTATAAGTATTTTTGGCATGTGTAACACCATATGTTGCGTCTGACCAAAGGTTACCCCCAAATCCAGATCCTGTTTCCCAAGACAACTCACTAGCTTTATGCCATTGTTCTGCTGCTGTGTAAAAATTTTCCTTATGGTCAATCTGATAACTACTACTACCTGTTGTTCCATCCATATATCCTTGTCCTCTTGCATCATTTGCGACTGTAGTTAAAGTTATAGAGTGCCATCCCTGGACTGATGTTCCTGACCTTCTTGATAAAACTGTGTAAACCCACTTAGGGTTAGTCCATTCATTAACATACAAACGTCTATTAACCATTATATTTAACCCAGGTTTAAAACTACTCATTCCACTGCTTACTGCATCCAAATATCTTTGATCAAAGCCTGAAATAAAATAAAAATTTCCATTTGTTGCACTTTCCACATCTTTCCAATAATCTATAGGGTCATCATCTATACTTACACCAGCAATATATGCTGCTATAGCTCCATCAATTTTGCTATCTATATTAGTATTATATGTATTAATTTGATTTTGAAAGTCATTCTTTAAACTGTCAAACTCCGCCTTTGTAATAAAAGCAGATCCATCATTGTCTGATACAGCCGCCGCAAAACTATTTATACACAACAAAAACGCAAAAATAAGGCATAGTGCCTTCTTCCACATTTTTCTACTCTTTTTAGCCATTAAATTGATTTCGACCTGCGGGCTCCTAAAGTTAGCCCCTACGCCCTCTATGGTTTAGAGAGTTCAGTGGCCACTCCCCAGGACCAACTTCCTTACAAGTTAAAAAGATAGGGGGTCTGCATATGGGGTATGTTATAATATTTACGTCCCACCCCCCCATATGTTATAATACTTATCATGAAAGATATATACGAAACCCTTGAATTTAATAAGGTCTTAAGCCGCCTATCGAATTTTGCCGATTCAGTTGATGGCAAAAATATTTGTAATGCACTCAAAAAATTTGATAATATAGATAATCTAATTAAAGCAATCAATGAAACTGATGCCGCTGTATCATGTTTAAAAAGTGGCACTGCACCTTCATTTAATAATTTAAGAAACATTTCAGAAGCGCTTGCAAGATTATCAAAAGAAGGCACTTTAAATATAATTGAGATTTTAAATATTTCAAACTGCCTTGATATAACTGACAAACTAATATCATATAAAAGTAGCAATGAATTTGGAAGTTGCCTTGACATATATTTTAATTCACTACAATCTTTGCATTTTGAAAATGAAAATATAAAAAGAATAATCCTATCGGAAAGTGAAATAGCCGACAACGCAACTTCCGTATTACAAGCAATCAGGCGAAAAAAGATGTTGCTTAAAGAAAAAATTCACACTACAGCAAATAGATTATTAAATACTTATTCACAGTATCTCCAAGAACCAGTAATTGCAAATAAAGATGGTGCTATTTGCCTTCCTGTGAAATCAGAATTTAAAAATAAAGTAGATGGCACTGTCCATTCAATCTCAGGTAGTCAATTTACCATTTTTATAGAGCCAAAAGAAATTATTGGTCTTAACAACGAAATTGCCGAAAATGAAGCATTGGAGCAAGTTGAAATTAATAAGATACTATACGAATTATCAAAATCTCTCACCCCACATATTGAGGTTATAAAAAAGAATTATGATAATCTTGTCAAACTCGATTTCATATTTGCAAAAGCCAAATTTGCAAATGATTTAAAAGCTACAATGCCACTAATTAATAACGAAGGCATTATAAACCTTAAAGATGCAAAGCATCCACTAATTCCAAAAGATAAAATTGTACCATTAAATATTAATCTTGGAATTGATTTTACATCTCTTATAATCACTGGTCCAAATACTGGTGGAAAAACTGTATCACTTAAGACAGTTGGACTTATAGAATTGATGGCACTCTCAGGTTTATTTATTCCCACAAGTGAAAATTCTAAAATAGCATTTTTTGACAATGTATTTGCCGACATTGGCGATGAGCAAAGTATAGAGCAAAGCCTTTCAACATTTTCATCACATATGACCAATATAGTCTGTATACTTAAGAAGGTTACAAGTAAATCACTTGTATTATTTGATGAGATATGCACTGGAACAGACCCAGTAGAGGGTGCTAATCTCGCCATATCAATTTTAAATAAATTATTGTCAAGTAAAATTCGCATGATTGCCACTACACACTACCCAGAGCTTAAGAGATATGCTTTGACTAAAGAAGGCGTTAAAAATGGAGCCTTTAAGTTTGATGTTGACACTTTAAAGCCAACCTACAAATTATTAATTGGTATACCTGGAAAATCAAATGCCTTTGCCATATCAGAAAAATTAGGACTTGATAAAAGTATTATACTTAATGCCAAAGACCTACTTGATACAAATGATATAAGATTTGAAGATATTGTTGCATCCCTCGAAGAAAGTAGACGAACTATAGAAAAAGAAAAAATCGAGATTGAAAACTATAAAAATGAAATTGAGCAATTAAAAAATAAAGTTAAAAGACAAGAAAAAGGTCTAAATGATCGTGCCGATTCTATAATTAGACAGGCAAAGGAAAAAGCTCATGACATATTATATGATGCAAAATCTCTTGCTGACGAAACTATTAAGAATATAAAAGCAAATAGTGATGACCTTACTGCATCTATAAACGAACGCAGTAAACTTAATCGTGGTTTAAATCAATCTGCCGAAGCACTAATTGAAAAAGTTAAAGGTCCTTCACAACCTTTATCTGCAAAGAAAATTAAAATTGGTGCCATGGTAAAAGTATTGTCGTTTAATGCTGAAGGCATAGTTGAGACATTGCCAGACAAGGATTACAATTTGTTTGTACGAATTGGTATAATGCGTACATCAGTAAACTTACGTGATCTTGAACTTATTGCAAATGAAGGAATTAAAATTGATGGAACTAAAATCAGAAGAAGTAAAGGAAAAGATGGTACATCAAAAATTAAATTAGAAAAATCGTATGATGTTCATAGTGAGATTAACTTGATTGGTAAAACTACTGACGAAGCAATTTTAGAACTTGATAAGTATATAGATGACGCATATATTGCACACCTACCATTTGTAAGAATTATTCATGGCAGAGGCACCGGTGCTTTAAAACATGCTGTCAACGAATTTCTTAGAAAATCAAAAGTTATAAAAGAATATAGAGGTGGCGATTTTACAGAAGGTGGTGATGGAGTTACTATTGCTACTTTCAATTAGTAAAATCTTATGCATTCCACACTATCTATACTTCCAAGTAAAAACTCAGAGAAAATTATACTTTTCTTTTTAGCAATGTATTGAACATTTACTGCCATTTCTTTATCAAATATCACTCTTCCCCTATCATCAAATATCTTTACTTTGTTTTCATATATAAACACAACATAGTTATCGCTTAGATAAAAGTTTTCATATTCAGAATTAATACTATTTTCCGCCAATATGTTTCCTTTCTTATCTATTATCATCAATTTATTATTTTCAAATACAAAGGCTAGGTACTTTTCATTATATGATACCGACCTAATTCTATCACTAAATTCATGTCTCACAGTGATTCTTGGTTTCGCAGGGTCGCTTGTAGATACAAAGTACACTCCTCCATCAAAAATTAGACATGAATTCTTACTATCAAAGTAATGACATCTTGCTAAAAATCTATCTTTGAACTCTTCAGCAAATTCTCCAACTATTCTTTTAGAGTTTGATAATTTTCCTACCTCATCAAAATTATAGTACGTAGCCTTAGTATATACATCATTATTATCAAGGCATACATATACTACTGAAAGTCCAAGTCCATCATCAGAGGTACTTATGTCTATCGGCATTCCATCCCCAGTTAAAGTAGACTTGATTGCTATATCAATAGCATTTCCATTGTGCCTATATAAATTAATATAACTGCTATTCTCATCATTTTGCAATATATAAAGTACTCCATCAGATGACAATGAAATTTGTTTTATGGCATTAGTTGATAAATTATTTCCTGTCTCACCATTTTTATCAAATATACAAAATTCATTTCCATTTCTATCTGCTATTGCAAAATATTTACCTTTATAATCATATATAGGGTCTTTCATATTGTATGATATTGTCCACTTAGCTTCTCCACTATCACTAATATATGTGACACCATCATTTGATATTCGCATTAGTCCATTTTCGAATGAACAATACTTTATACTTTTGTTATTAACTCTATCAGATCCTTTAGCGACATTTGTCTTCCATATCATTTCAGTGACATCAAAATTAATAAATCTTATAGTAAACACTGCTGTGGCGATAAGTAAAGATATTAACGCAATAATTGTAACTAATTTTAAATTAATTTTATTTGCATTACCTAGTATTTTATTGTTCTTAATTTGTTCCTTATTAACACCTAAGTCTTTAATTATAAACTCATCTTCTACATTATTCTCATTTAAAATTGGGAGAGCATTTTGCTCCCCCTTAACATCTTTTACTTTTTTTCTTGACTTTTTATCGAACATTATAACTTTATATTTTGCAAAGCAGCCTTTACATACTCCTTATCCGAAGCATATGTCACTCCATACCACTTGTCATTTACTGGCAACACTTTGACACTTCCTTTTCCCTCTTTGATTATGTCATTTACCACAGATGGAAGTAAGAATTCAGACTTTATATTGTCATTATTCTTTTCTAAGAAACTTACAAATCTTGATTCAAGTTCATTTAGAAATTCATGAGGGAAACCAAACATATTCATTGACACTAAATCATTTTCAGCGATTACAACTTCATTTTTATTTTCGTCTTCTCCAGTGATTCTGCCATCTGCTTTCTTACTTACCTCATAAGTCTCTACAACATCAGTCAAATAATGATCCTTATCTTGTTTGCATAATCCTCTTGTAACTGTACCATTTTCAGAAAGTGTATTACCAATTATGTATCCAGCCATACACATATTATATTTATTTCTATCTTTTGCACCACTAATCAAAAAATCATGCACCTCTTTAAACCCTTCAGTACCATAATAATCATCAGCATTTATAACTATAAATGGTGAGTCAATTATACTCTTAGCAGAATAAATTGCATGTGCAGTGCCATATGGTTTCTTTCTATCAATTGGACACTTAAAGGCATTTGGAAGCATATCTAATTCTTGAAAAGCATATTTACATTTAACTTTCTTTTCAATTCTATCACCAATTACATCTCTAAAGTCTTTTTCAATATCTTTTCTAATTATAAATACAACTTCATCAAAGCCAGCATCAATTGCTGCCTTTATACTGTAGTCCATTATAATCTCGCCATTAGGCCCTAGTGGTGTAAGCTGCTTAATTCCTTCCCCAAATCTTGATCCAATACCAGCAGCCATTATAACTAATTGCGTCTTCATATTATTGTTCACTTACTATTTCTGCCTTTGCTGCATTCTTTCCTATAGATGCTATTCCATTCTTACATGCTGCAAGTGACTTATATCCTTCACCTACTGCTATAATTTGTTGATTTCCAGCTTTTAATCTAAAACGGAATTCACCTTTTTTGTCTTTATAAATCTCATACTTTGGAGCCAATAACTTTTTAACTTCTTTTGCAGTTTGATCTTCTACATGTGACTTAGCATTTCTTATAACTGATTTAATTCCTCTTCTGCAAGAATCTTTAGTATTATAAACCTCTGATGTAGCTATTGTTTCCTTATTACTTGCCTTCAAATTAAATGTAAAACCTGTTTTTGATTTTTTAATTAAAAATTGTGCCATAACCATCCCTCCTCATATTTTTTTATATTATAACACTTTTAAATCTTACTTGCAATAAAAAAACCTAATGTACGGCACATTAGGTTTTTAAAACTATTCTATAACATATGGAAGTATTCCCACATGCCTTGCTCTATTGATAGCATTAACGATTTCTCTTTGATGCTTTGCACATGCACCTGTAACTCTTCTTGGAAGTATCTTTCCTCTCTCAGACATATACTTTCTAAGAGTCTTTTCATCTTTATAACTTATAGTAGTAGCACCCTTTGCACAGAATTGACAAGTTCTCTTTTTTCTTGGCTTAAATCCTGCCTTCTTATCTTTTCTATCATCTTTATCGTATGCTTTTTGTTTCTTATCAGCTGGCATTTTCATTCCCTCCTCTTAATTTCTAATTGAATGGGATATCTTGGTCATCAGTTATACCGTCAATATTCATAAATCCATCCGTCACAGAAGCGCTGCTCTCCTTAGAAGCAGTAGGAATTGCTTGGCCATTCTTTATAGAATCTGCAAACTCTTGATTTTCAATAACTACATCTGCTGTAGGAACCTTTTGACCATCTTTGTTTGTAAATTCTCCGATTTGAAGTCTACCTTCAACTAAAACTCTCTGACCCTTATGGAAATATTTACTTGAAAACTCTGCTGCCTTTCCAAATGCCACACATCTTATAAAATCTGTAGCTTTATTTCCATCTTCCTTTTTTGCAAATCTTCTATCAACTGCTAAAGTGTATCTTGCAATTGCCATAGATGAATCCTTTGATGAATACTTAAGATCTGGTTCTGCGGTAAGTCTACCCATTAAAATAATTTTGTTCATAACCTTCTCTCTTTCTTAATCTTATTAAGCTTCTTGCTTTACAATTAAGAATCTAACTACATTTTCCATGATGCGCACTGCATTTTCAAGTTCACCTGGTGTAGTTTTATTGCCTTCAAACTTTATGAAATAGTAGAAACCTTCAGTCATGTGTTTGATAGTGTATGCAAATTTTCTCTTGCCCCACTCTTCAATAGGCTCTAAAACGTTGCCACCGAAACGACTTACATAACCTTTGATCTTT
>OMRR01000074.1 GCA_900313535.1 uncultured Eubacteriales bacterium | reverse complement strand
ATGGAGTCCGCCCAGCGATATGGATAGAGTGGTAGGGCTTGCATACCTCGCCCATAATGTAGGGGCGAACGCTTACGGAGTCCGTAGGCGTGAACTGCGCGAGCGCCAAAAAATATATGAATAAATCAGATGCAAAAAAAAGAATTGAAGAGTTAAACGAGATATTATCAAAAGCTAGTGAAACCTACTACAATGAAGACAGAGAGATAATGTCAAATTTTGAATATGACAAGCTCTATGATGAACTTAAGTCACTTGAGGATGAATATGATATACATTTACCTAACTCTTTAACTCAAAATGTTGGATTTAAAGCTGCAGAGTTTTTGCCAAAAGTTAGACATGAAAAACCTATGCTTTCACTTGATAAGACTAAGGATAGAGAAGTATTAAAAGATTTCTTGTCTGATAAAGAAGGCGTTTTATCTTATAAGTTAGATGGATTAACTATAGTTCTTACATATGAAGATGGTAAGTTTGTTAAAGGCGTAACTCGTGGGAATGGTGAGATTGGTGAAGATATATCAAATAATATTCCTGCATTCACAAATGTACCTTTAAAAATATCATACAAAGGGCATCTTGTACTTAGAGGTGAAGCGATAATCACATATAGTGATTTTAATAAAATTAATGACGAGATGAGTGTTGGACTTGAAAAATATAAGAATCCAAGAAATTTATGCTCTGGATCTGTAAGGCAACTTGACCCTAATATTACTAAAAAGAGGAATGTAAAACTGGTTATATTTTCTTTAGTAGAAATTGGTTCAAGTAAGAAAACTAAAGAAGAATCAAATGCAAACAAAACTTATGAAAATCAATTAAATTTTCTTGATGGACTAGGTTTTGAAACAGTTTTACATAGAAAAGTCACAAAAAATGATATATTGGATGCGATAGATTGGTTTGCTAAAGATGTAACTACGAGTGACTATCCTTCAGATGGTTTAGTACTTATTTATAATGATATTGAATATGGTGTCTCACTTGGAAATACATCTAAGTTTCCACGAAATGCATTGGCATTTAAATGGCAAGATGAAACAGCTGAAACAATATTACGTGATATTGAATGGTCTCCAAGTAGAACTGGCCTTATTAATCCAGTTGCTATATTTGATACAGTTGAGCTTGAAGGTACAAATGTGTCTCGTGCATCACTTCATAATATTTCAATCATGGAAGATTTAAAACTTGGAATTGGTGATAAGATTAAAGTTTTTAAGGCCAATATGATAATTCCGCAGGTGGAAGAGAATCTCACTAAAAGCAATAATTTTAAAATACCAAGTAAATGTCCAGTATGTGGTAGTAAACTTGTTATAAAGAACAATGATGGTGTAAAAACACTTTTTTGTGAAAACCAAGTTTGTGCCATAAAGAATATTAAAGGCTTTGAAAATTTGGTATCTAGAAATTGCATGAATATAGAAGGCATAAACATTGCAACTATTGAGACTTTTATAGAGAAAGGTTATATATCTGAATATGCTGATCTATACAAATTATCAAAGCATAAAAAAGATATTTTGACTCTAGATGGTTTTGGAGAAAAATCATATAACAATATTATTGATGCTATTGATAAGAGTAGAGACACGGAATGTTATAGGGTAATTAATTCTTTAGGAATACTTGGTATTGGTGCTGCAAATGCAAAAATACTTGCAAAGCACTTTGATGATGATATTAATAAACTAATCAAATCAAACGAAGAAGAATTAAAAGAAATTAATGAAATAGGGCCAATACTTGCAAAATCAATTGTGGATTATTTTGCAAATAAGAAAAATCTCAAAATTGTTAATGATTTATTAGCTGAAATTAATATTAATAAAAAGAAAAAAGATAATAATCTAAAATTAGTTGACAAAATCTTTGTCATTACTGGTTCACTGAATAATTATAGCAACCGAGATGAACTTATAAAAGTTATTGAAGATAATGGTGGAAAAGTATCAAGCTCAGTTAGTAAAAATACTAATTATCTTATAAATAATGATACTACAAGTAATTCTACTAAAAATAAAAAAGCTAAGGAACTTGGAATACCAATTATTAGCGAGAGTGAATTTGCTAAGTTATTATAAGGGTGAAAATATAGGAGAAATTATGGATAGTGTTATAGCAACAGTTTCAGAAGCTGTTAATGAAAAAATTGGATATGATATTGCATTCCCAAACATTGGTATATTTATAAAAAACTTAAAGAATACAATTAAGATTGGTAGTTTTTCTATAGATTTATTTGGGAACTCATATAGTTTTGGTGGCTTTACCATAGCATATTATGGAATAATTATAGCCTTAGCTATGATTATTGGTTTTGCTATAGTCACTCATTTTGCTAAAAAATTTAAAATGAATGATGATATTTTCTATGATGTGTTTATACTTGTAATCTTACTTGGTGTAATTGGTGCACGTATTTACTATGTAATTTTTAAATGGGATTATTACCAGATTAGACCAATAGAGATATTGAACATTAGGTCTGGTGGCCTTGCAGTCTTTGGTGGAATCATATTAGCAAGCATTGGAATTATCATTTACTGTTTGATAAAAAAAGTAAATTTCATCAAAGTTTTAGATTTTACTATGATTGGTGTCACAATTGGACAGGCAATAGGTAGATATGGTAATTTCTTCAATATGGAAGCATTTGGCGAATACACTAATAATATTTTCGCAATGAGAATGAGAGATGAGTATATTGATAGTTCAATTACTACAAGTTTACAATTATTAAATAAGATAGAAGAAAATGGAATCTCATATATTCAAGCACACCCTACTTTCTTTTATGAATCAAGTTTGAATATTATTTTATTTATTATACTTATATATATGCTTAATAAAAAGTATAAGTTTGATGGTCAATTACTTGCAACTTATCTTATCGGATATGGGGTTATAAGATTTTTTGTTGAGTCGTTAAGGACTGATAGTTTGATGGTCAGTACATTAAAGATTTCACAAATAGTTGCAATTATATGCGTTATTATTGGAATAACTATCTATGTATTACACTTCGTAAAAATTAAACCTTTTGATTGTGTACATGATTTAGAAGGTATAATGTTGAAAGATAAAGGAGAATAATTATGAAACTTGGTATAGTTGGTTTGCCAAATGTTGGAAAATCTACATTATTTAATTCAATTACTAAGGCAGGAGCTGAGTGTGCAAATTATCCATTTTGTACCATAGAGCCAAATGTTGGAGTAGTACCAATTCCAGATAAAAGATTAATTGATCTTGCTAAACTTTATAATTCTGAAAAGATTACTTATGCAACAATAGAATTTGTAGATATAGCAGGACTTGTAAAAGGTGCATCTAAAGGTGAAGGGCTTGGCAATCAGTTCTTGGCAAATATAAGAGAAACAGATGCAATTGTGCATGTAGTTAGATGCTTTGATGACTCAAATATTGTACATGTGGATGGCAGTATAGATCCACTTAGAGATATAGAAGTAATAAACATGGAATTAATTTTTGCTGATTTGGAAACTTTAGAAAAGCGCTTATCAAAACTTAAACATCAGATGAATAATGACAAAGAGGCAAAAATTGAATATGAAGTACTTGAAAACTTAAAAACACATCTTGAATCTGGTAAGCAGGCAATTTCATTTGAGACAAAAGATGAGGATGAAGAAAAGTTTGTAAGTGATTTAAATTTATTAAGTGCTAAGAAGGTAATATATGCTTTAAATGTTTCAGAAGATGACATTGCTAACGATGGAGAGAATAATGACTATGTAAAGAAAGCAAAAGACTATGCTAAGGCAAATGGGTCAGAATCTTTTGTACTTTGCGCTAAGGTAGAAGAAGAATTAGCTGGACTTGATGATGCAGAAAAGGAGGAGTTTTTAAAAGAACTTGGACTTAAAGAATCTGGACTTGATAAACTAGTTAAGGCAAGTTATCGTTTATTAAATCTCATGTCTTTTTTAACTGCAGGTGAGAAAGAAACAAGAGCATGGACTATAACTATTGGTACAAAGGCACCACAGGCTGCTGGTAAAATACATACAGATTTTGAAAAAGGATTTATTAAAGCTGAGGTTGTGAATTATAAAGATTTACTTTCTCTTGGATCTTTGGCCAAGGCAAAGGAAAAAGGATTGGTTAGGATGGAAGGTAAAGACTATGTAGTCAAAGATGGAGATGTAATGTTATTTAGATTTAATGTATAAATGGCAAAAAAGAAAAGAAGAAAAACTAAATCAAAAACTGTTAAACGAGTTTCTAAAAGTGAGTTGCAAGAAAGACAGTCATTTGCCAAAGTAATTGGCACTATAGTAGCAATTTTCATTGCCATCTTTGTTGCATTATCAAATTTTTCACTATGTGGATATATTGGTAGTATTGTTAGATCTATAGTATTGTCATTATTTGGAACCTTGGGATACTTCTTCCCTATATTGATTGTATTATCTATTCTTATAACTTCGTTTAATTCTAAATCAAAATCTAATATTAAGATTTATGCATTAATTATATTATATATATCTATTATATGTTTATTTGAAAGTAAAATACATGATTATAGTGATGCAAGTGATTTATTTGATACTGTTAATATTAGTATAAAAAATGCAAGTGGCCTGTTCTCATTTAGTGAAAGTAATTTTAGTGGAGGCGTTTTGGGTACTGCTATAACATACATATCTAATAAGGCTATTGGACAAATTGGATCTTATATATTATTTGGCACTATAGGTCTTATCACTTTTATACTACTTGTAGGCCTCGGTATATCAAAAGATATAGTAAATATTTTTAAATCAATTATATTTTTTATTCCAAATGCTATTAATTATTACAACACTAAAAAAGAAGAAGATAGAAGAATTGAGATAGATAATGAGAATATATTAAACTCTACAATCAAAAAAAGCAAAATGCTAAATTATCAAGCCGATTATAATAATGATTTAAATGATGGAAAGATAACTCTTAGCCCACTAGAAAATAAGAAAAAAGATAGTTTTGATACTTCAAATATTACTATTACACCTGATGAAATACAGTCAAGATTCTATGATGTCAAAAATGATAGTAAAGTAAGCTCTGAGCAAAAGCATTTACTTCATGAAATGAAAAAAAAGAGCATCAATGAGATTATATATGAACAAAATGAAAAAGGCATAAAAGACAGTTCATTTTTCTATACTGACAAAGTCAAACCAATTGAAGAATTAGAAAACATAACTATACCAAACACTTCACACATCGACGTATTACCTAACAATGATAACAATACTCAATCTTACAGTGATGATGAAAATGATTTTGCATATGGATTAGAAAAATTAAATAATGAAAACAATAAAACTGAAACCGCTAAAGAGTTTCTTACTGATATAAAAAATAAAGATTTAAAGTTTACTAATAATAGTATAAAAGATGAAACTGTACCTAAGTCAAGGAAAAGAATTAAACAATATAAATTTCCACCAATTAGTTTCTTAAACAAAAGCGGTAAATTATCAAATACAAAAGACCCAAAGCTAAATGAAAAGTCGAATTTATTGGTTGAGACGCTTAAACAATTTGGAGTTGGTGTTACTGTCACAGATATTACTGTAGGACCATCCATTACAAGATTTGAACTTAAACCTGATATTGGTGTGAAGATTTCTAAGATTTTATCACTCGAAAATGATATAAAACTTGCTCTTGCTGCAAGTGAGATAAGAATTGAAGCTCCGATTCCTGGCAAAGCTGCTATAGGTATTGAAGTGGCAAATGATAAGAGTAGTGGTGTATTACTTGGTGATATAATTAATACATCAGAATTTAAGAACGCAAAATCAAAATTAACCGTTGCCATTGGCAAAGATATTTCTGGAAAGGCAATTATAACTGATTTAAGAAAGATGCCACATCTACTTATTGCAGGTGCAACTGGTTCTGGAAAATCTGTATGTGTAAATAGTTTGATTACATCACTTATATATAAAGCAAGTCCGGATGATGTAAGATTAATAATGGTTGATCCTAAAATTGTTGAACTTCAAATATATAATGGTATACCACATTTATTGATTCCTGTAGTTACAAATCCCAAGAAAGCAGCAGGTGCTTTAAATTGGGCTGTATCTGAGATGACTAGACGATATAATTTAATACAAGAAAAGAAAGTAAGAGATATTGAAAGCTATAATCAGGCAATAGAAGGTGAAATTAACAAAATTGGTGTAAATGAAGATAATGAAGCAAATATAGAAACTACTAAAAAAATGCCATACATTGTAATTATAATTGATGAGTTTGCTGATCTTATGATGGTTGCTTCAAAGGAAGTTGAAAACTCAATAATGAGAATTGCACAACTTGCTAGAGCCTGTGGAATATATCTTGTTATAGCTACACAGAGACCTACAGTTAATGTAATATCTGGTAGCATAAAAACAAATGTTCCAAGTAGAATTTCATTTGCTGTATCATCTGGTATTGATTCGCAAACAATTTTAGATAGAAGGGGAGCTGAAAAACTTTTAGGTCATGGTGATATGTTATATTT
>OMRR01000055.1 GCA_900313535.1 uncultured Eubacteriales bacterium | reverse complement strand
AAGATATATAGATAGAAATAATGATAAGGCCCTAGTAGATAGAGAAAAGGCTGATAAGTATCTTCCTGTAGACATGTATATAGGTGGTGTTGAGCATGCAGTTCTTCACCTTCTCTATTCAAGATTTTGGACTAAGTTTTTATATGACATTGGCGCTATAGGTTTTGAAGAGCCATTCCATAAATTATTTAATCAAGGAATGATACTTGGCCCTAAGGGCGTGAAGATGAGTAAGTCACTTGGAAATGTTATAAACCCTGATGAGATGGTAGATAATTATGGTTGTGATACTTTACGTATGTATGAATTATTTATTGGTCCACCTGATATGGATGCAGCATGGGATGATAGAGGTATAGAGGGTGTATATAAATATTTAAATCGTCTTTACAATCTTGTAGAAAAGAATAAAGATCAAAATGGCGCTGAGACTAAAGAGAGTTTATTTATTAGGCACAATCTTATAAAGGCAGTTACTGAAAGATTTGAAAAGTTTTCATTAAATACAGTTGTATCTGGCTTTATGGAGTTCACAAATTCACTTATAGACCTTGATAAGAAACAAGGCTATATTGATAAAGAAACTTTGAAGACTATAGCTGTACTTATATCACCATTTGCACCACACGTAGCAGAAGAGTTTTATCATACGCTTGGATATGATGGCACTGTATTTAAAGAGAAGTGGCCAGAGCATGATGCAAATCTTGCGAAGGCAGATACTATAAAACTTCCTATACAAATCAATGGTAAGACACGTGGCTTTGTAGATGTAGATGTAGAAGCAGGTGAGAGTGAGGTACTTAATAGTGCTAAGGAAGTTGTCAAAGATAAACTTACTGGTACTATCGTCAAAGAAATATATGTAAAGGGTAAGATAATAAATTTCGTTATTAAATAACTATGGATTATAGTAATAAAAATGAATACACCGGCACTTATGGCACTTTGCGAAATGTCAGTCGTTCCCGCGATGCCATAAATCGCTACAAACAGAGCAGGAAGAGAAAGTCAAGTAATACATTATTGATTATTGGGCTTTTTGTTTTGATTTTCGTTGTATTATCTGCTTCAGTTTTTGGTGTGTATAAATATTTGCAGTATAGAAGTGAGAAAAAGGAAATGTCTATGTACTCAAATGTGCAAATGAAGCAAGATATTTACATAGATTTTTCTATACTTGGTATGAAGGCACCACTTGCTATAAAGGGTTTGACTAAGCAAGAAGTGTATGACAAGGTGCTTGGTTCCTATACTTTTGATATTAAAATATTAAATAGTAACCCTGAAATTGATATATTTGAGATGCCAGCATACGGAAAGAAAGAAGAAGATAAGGATTATAGCAAATATTTAAATGGCGTAGGTAGTGATACTCTTGGCACTGGTCAAGAAGTGAAAGTAGATAATCCATTATCTGATATAACTATCACTGCAAGCAAAAATTCATTTACCTTAGCTGATTTTGTAGAGGGACAGGCAAAAAAATTCATTGATGATATATATGATAAGTATTTATATATTACGACTAATGAGTTTAATAAAAAGAATGTGGATGTAAATGCATCTGATTTCAAACCTGATTTCAAATTTGAAGTAAATAGTAATGATGATACACTTGACAATTCACTTTCTCAACTTGCAAGACTTTGGAATACAAATGCAGTAAAAGGACAGATAGAAGGTTTTGATACAAAGAAAAATGAGTTCACTTTTGGTGATGACCACAAAGGATATAAACTTGATGAAAATGCACTTAGAAAAAAAATAATTGATGAAGTAAATGCTGGCAATTTAAAGACTGATATATGGACAGTATTAAATATAGTTGATGCAGATGGACCATCTGTTAGATCAAAGTACAAATATGTATCTACATATGAGACTTGGACTATAGATAACGAAAAGCGTAATAAAAATGTAGCGCTTGCTTGTAAAGGTTTAAATGGTTATATAGTGAGACCCGGACAGGAATTTTCATTCAATAAAGTTTTGGGTGAGAGAACTGAGGAGAGAGGTTATGACTATGCCACAGCGTACCTTGAAGGACAGGTTATAGAAGAACTTGGTGGTGGCATATGTCAAGTAAGTACAACTTTGTACAATGCTGTATTTGCTGCAGGACTTACAACTACATATAGAAAATCACACACCTTTGTACCTACATATATCACACCTGGACTTGATGCCACTGTATCATTCAATGGACCTGATTATAGATTTATCAACACAAGTAATTACTCAGTCGGCATAAAAGCACAGTTTAGTAAAAATAAAGTTAAGGTTGATATATTTGCAGTGCCTATGATTAGAGATGGTTACACTCAAAACTTAGTATCAACTAAGATTCAAGATATTGATATGCCATCTATATCAATTATCAATGAGGGGAAAGCAACTAAGGGTACTATGGGAAGTGAATGGCAGGTATTTAAAGTTGTAAAAAATGGAGATAAAGAAGTAGAGAGAGTATTTGACCATCAGACAATTTATCAAGGTCATACACCTACTGCTTTTGAAGAAAATACTTATGTAGATAATGATGGTGTGCTTCAAACTAAAAAGTTTATAGAGACAAGAAAAGAAGAACCAACTGTTAAAAAGAATAGTAGCATAACTACTGCGAGAAGAGAAAATGCAATTCAAAATATAGCACCAAGCGAAGGCGCTACTGGAGTAGTAGTAGAGATGGTACCAGGTGGCACTAGCGTCACTGGGCAACCACAGTAGTCAGGGCGCTCGTATAACTCGTGCGTACGGGTTAATGTAGGGGCGAACTTTAGGAGCCTGTCGTAGGGGCGAGCTGTGCGAGCCCGAAAGGATAAAATTATGAGAAAAAAAATTATTGCAGGAAACTGGAAGATGAACATGACTCCAAGTGAAACTAAGGAGTTGATTTCAAAATTAAAGAGTAAATGCGACACTAATGATGTTGATGTAGTATTTGTAGTACCATCTATAGATGTGACTACTGCATATGAGTGTTTGAAAGGTAGTAACATAAAACTTGGCACTCAAAATTTCTACTTTGAAGATAAGGGTGCATTTACTGGTGAGATATCTGCAAATATGATATTGGATGCTGGTGCAACATATGTGATTATTGGTCATAGTGAGAGAAGAGGCATATTTAAAGAAGATAATGCGATGATAAATAAAAAGTTAGTAAAGGCTCACAAGGCAGGACTTCTTCCTATACTTTGCTGTGGAGAGAGTATTGAATTGCGTGAAAAGAATACATATAAGGAATTTATATCTGAGCAAATAAAGTCTGCATTTAATGGAATTAGTGAAAATGAGGCAAAAAACACAGTTATAGCATATGAGCCAATCTGGGCTATAGGCACAGGTAAGACCGCTACATCTGATCAGGCAGAGGAGGTATGTGCTTTTATAAGAGATATTATTGGTACACTCTATAATGACAGCGTAAAAAATGAGATTAGAATTCAATATGGTGGTTCTGTAAATGCTGGAAATGCAAAGGAGTTATTTGGAAAGCCAGATATTGATGGCGGACTAGTAGGTGGGGCAAGTTTGAAGGAAGAATTTGCTAGTATTGTCAATTACAAATCTTAATACATTTTTAATACTTAAAATGGCTATTTTCTTGCTATTTTTGGCATAATATTTTATACTTATGGTAGGGTTTTATGAATAATTTAACTAAAAAAGTGTTAGTTATTATAGCTATTGTATTGGTGATGGGCATAATTGCTGCATTACCTGGTTTTGCTGAGACCCAGGATGAACTTAAGCAGATATTTGTTACAAGAGAAGAGATTAATCTTTGGATAAATGGAAGCGGAAGTTCTACTGGAATTAGTGAGGTTTTAGCAAGCCTTGAACAAAATATGCAACAACAAGTACAATCAAAAGTTAAAGAAGAGATGAAAAAGAGAGGCATTAAAGATAATGCCGAGACATCTGCAAGTTCATAAAAGGAGAAAGAAATGAAAAAGATTTATTCCATAATTGCATTTATTATGATGGTAGCACTACTTATAGTGCCTACTAATTTTACTTATGCAGTTGATAATGGTAGAGCATTAACAAGTGACGAGCAGGCTGCTTTCATTGTCCGTGATGAGTGGACAGAGTGGGTTAATAACTTTACTGCATCACTTAGTGAGCTTGATAAAAACGCTACTGCTAAGATATATGATGATATGGACTTTTATGATATGCAGTATAGATTTACAGAGAAGTATAAGAAAGTTCCTGAGTACCTTACTGAAGAAGGTAAACCACAGCAGAAACTTTTGGATATGATAAAAGAGAAGAGAAAAGAGATTGCTTCAAGAAATTCTGGACAATCAGTCACAAAGGATTTCTTGATGTTTACTGCTTTGGAGGATAACTCAAAGGTTGGTTATGGCACCATCTCTGGTTCAGTTACTGGTATTGATATTGGATATTCTTTAGATGGTGGAAAGACATGGAGTCCTTGGACAGGTACTACTATAACACTTGCTAAGGCTGGTGATACTATATGTGTATGGAATAAGGCAACTACTTTAAATACAACTACTAATTGTATTACATTCAATATGTCTGCTGGTTCTTTTGATGCTTCTGGTGATGTTACATCTATGATTAATTTTACGCCATTAAAAGCAGGGTGCTTCTCATATTTGTTTCAAGGCTGTGGTGCAAGATTAAAAACAGCACCAAAGTTCCCATCAACTACACTTGCTAATAGTTGCTATTTTAGAACATTTTATAATTGTACTGGTTTGACTGTAGCACCAGAATTACCAGCAAAGACTATGGCACCAGATTGTTATAAAAAGATGTTTGAAGGTTGTAGTAATTTGAGTTATATTAAGTTAGGATATACTGGAGCTATGAATACAGGGTTAAGTTCCTTTGATAATTGGGTTAGCGGTGTTGCAAACTCTGGAATAATTGCTTACAATGGTACATATACAGATTCTTCATTTGGAGCTTCAGGCTTACCAAAAGATTCATCAAATAAATGGACAGTTATAAATGATGGTAAAGACCATCTCAAGTTTACAGCATATGCAGATGCAGAAGTATATTATACTTTAGCAGGTGGTTTGACTGCAAACATGTATTATGCAAAAGATGGTGTATGGCATGCATGGTCAGCTGGTAGCGGTAATAAAGTACAATTAAGCACTGGTGAATCAGTAAGAGTGTATAATACTAATAATGCATTAGGTACAGCAGCTACAAAGTATTGTCAATTTCATATGACAGGAGTTATTGCAGCATCAGGCAATTGTAATTCAATCCAAAATTTTAATGAAACCCACGCTGCATATACATTCAAATGTTTATTTAAGGATTGTCAATCTTTAGTATCTGCTCCTGAACTTCCAGGAACTGCAGGGGGACAATATTGTTATAATCAATTATTTATGGGATGTAGAAATCTTGAAATCGCACCATATTTACCTGCAACTTCAATTGGAACCTATGCATATGTGCATATGTTTAATGGTTGCTCAAGTTTGAGAGAGATTAAAATTGCATATACTGGTATGTTTATGTGGGATAGTTTTACTAATTGGGTAGAAGGTGTGTCTTCAAATGGCGTATTCTATTACAACGGTTCAAGTCCAGGCTATGGAGTTAATGCCATTCCTTCTGGATGGGAAGTTCGTAAATTTACGCCATAGTAATTATAGGTTAATTGTTAATGTTCAAGTTTTATATAGTATAATGGGCGGTATTACCGCCCATTTTATATTCTATGTTATTGTAGTAAAAATGTAAAAAAAGTGTTATAATTCATTTTGTGAGGTTTATATGCCAAGAAAAGCAAGTAAAACTAAATTAGAAATTATAGAAAAGAATGATAATCAGGTTTTAGATGAGAGAAAAAAGGATATACTTCTTACTATAATTAAACTTTATCTTGAAACTGGTGAACCAGTAGGTTCAAGAACTATAAGTAAGAAGTTTGACAATGCTTTGAGTTCAGCAACTATTAGAAATGAGATGAGTGACCTTGAGGAACTTGGATATATAGTAAAGCCTCATACTTCTGCCGGTAGAATTCCATCAGATAAGGGTTATAGACTTTATGTCAATAATCTTATGAAAGAAAAAGAAAATGAGATAAAGAGTTTAAAGACAGAGATGAGTGCAAGAGTTGATAAGCTTGAAGATATGATGAAGACTCTTGTAAAGTCATTGGCAGCAAATACAAACTATGCTGCTATGATAGCAGGTCCAACTACCAATAATAGTAAGATAAAATATGTGCAACTATCTAATCTTGGAGATAAAAAAGTACTTGTAGTTGTAGTTGCAGAAGGAAATATAGTAAAAACGAGAATAGTTGACTTTGATAAAATAATTGATGCGAAAGAAATATTGGATTTAAATGAGACATTAAATAATTTATTATCTGGAGAAAGAATTTCTGACTTAGATAGTGAAAATATAATATCTGAGATATCAAAATTAAAGAAGAATAAAAATGAGATTAAAACTTTAATTTCAGAGATTGCCAATGCATTTGAAGAAGGCAATGAAACTGATAATATATGGACCTATGGCTCTAACAATTTCTTCAAATACAAAGAATTTGCAGAGAGCGGAAATGTGAGCAATCTTGTTGAGACCTTTGAACAAAAGAAAGATTTAGCTAAACTAGTAGAAAAGGCAAATGTAGAATCAGAGGAGACTGGACTTAAAGTATATATCGGAGAAGAGTCATCTGTAAATGCCATGAAGGATTGTTCTATAGTTACTGCAAA
This sequence comes from uncultured Eubacteriales bacterium, assembly GCA_900313535.1. Lineage (GTDB taxonomy): Bacteria > Bacillota > Clostridia > Lachnospirales > Lachnospiraceae > UBA3633. The sequence goes on along the minus strand of OMRR01000055.1, from coordinate 3,502 downwards.
CTGTGATTTTGGAAATGGTATGAGAGGAACTATTGGTGTAGTAGGACCAAAGCGCATGGATTATGAAAAGGTGCTTAAAACAATAAAGACTACTATGCAGAATCTTAACAAAGAATTAGATAATTAAAATATATAAGGCGAACGATTGCAAAGCCCTATGTAGGGGCGAGCACTGCGAGCCCGTAAGGAGTGCAATGATAAAAAATATTATATTCGACATGGGCAATGTACTTATTGATTTTAATCCCATGCAATATATTGGCGAACTTCATTTAGATGACAGAGAAGAAGAAACTAAGATATTTAAAGCTGCATATCAAAACTACAAATCAATTTACATGGACTATGGGATGATCACTGAGCAAGAGTTTGTAGATCATGTAGTATCTGGCATAGGTGAAGAGTATAGAGATAAGGTTGCACAAATCATTTTAAATTGGCCTATGTATTTAACTCCGATTAAAGGAATGGAAAAACTTGTAAAGGAACTTAAAGATAAGGGATATAAGATATATTTGTTATCAAATGCAGGATATAGTCAACATGATTATTGGGAAAAAATTCCTGCTCACATATATTTTGACGGAAAGATTGTATCTTGTGATGTGAAGGAAGTTAAGCCATTCCCAAAGATTTATGAAGCACTTTATGAGAAGTTTAAGTTAAAACCAGAGGAGTGCTTTTTTATTGATGATTTGATTATAAATATATTTGGTGCTAAACGTACTGGTATGGATGGGTATGTATTTAATGGAGATGTCGACGACCTTCGAAAAGAACTTAAGAAGCAAAAAATTTTATAGGTTTAGAATAAACTTTCTATAAGTTATAAAGGAGTAGCCATGCAGGAATTAAAAGAAAAGATATTATCTGAAGGCAAGATTTGCCCAAATAATATTGTCAAAGTTGATTCATTTTTAAATCATCAGCTTGATGTAGAGTTGCTTAGAAAGATGGGAGAGGAGTTTAAAAGGCTTTTAGGTGGTTTAGAAGTAAATAAGATACTTACTATAGAATCATCTGGCATAGCAGTTGCATGTTATGTGGCGGAGGCATATAAATGTAGATTGGTATTTGCAAAAAAAGGTAAGTCACTAAATCAATCTACTGATTTTTATGAATCAAATGTATATTCTTATACAAGACAGCAGGAGTATCCAATAAGAGTATCAAAAGAGTTTTTACATGAAAGTGATAAGGTGTTTATAGTTGATGATTTCCTTGCAAATGGCGCAGCCTTAAATGGACTTATTGATATAGTAAATGCTTCAGGTGCTACTCTTGTCGGATGCGGATGTGTGATCGAGAAAGGATTTCAGCCTGGTGGGCAGAAACTTAGAGATAGAGGGATAAAGGTTTTGTCACTCGCAATTATAGATAGTATAGACGAAGTAAACCAAAAAATTATTTTTAGAAATTAACAATCTGGGCTAGCATAGCTCGCCCATACATATAGGAGATAGAAAATGTACGATATAGCGATTATAGGAGCAGGTCCTGGTGGAATTTTTTCTGCCTATGAATTATTAAAACTAAATAAAGATATAAATATAGTGATGATAGAGACAGGTAATGTCTTAGAGAAAAGAAAATGTCCTATCGATGGTGTTAAGATTAAATCTTGTATTAATTGCAAAACTTGTAGCATAATGAATGGCTTTGGCGGTGCAGGAGCGTTTTCTGATGGAAAGTACAATATCACAAATGACTTCGGTGGCACGCTCTTTAATTATATTGGCAAAGACGAAGCCATAAAACTTATGCGTTATGTAGATGCTATTAATGTAGAAAATGGTGGACAAGATACAAAACTTTATAAAAATGATAATTCTACTATCAAAAAGATTTGTATGCAAAATGGATTAAAGTTACTTGATGCAGAAGTTAGACATCTCGGTACTGATATTAACTATATAGTCTTAAATAATATCTATAATTATTTAAAAGATAAAATTGATATCAAGTTCAATACAACATGCGAGACCATTGAAGACAAAAATGGTAGTTATCTTATAAAGACAAGTGCAGGTGATTTCGAGGCAAAAAAGTGTATCATATCTGCAGGTCGTTCTGGCAGTAAGTGGATGGAAAAAGTTTGCAAGGAAATGGGTATAGAGACTAAGAGTAATCGTGTGGACTTAGGTGTACGTGTAGAACTTCCTGCTATAATATTTAAGCATTTAACAGATGAGTTGTATGAAAGTAAGATAGTATATAGAACTCCAAAGTATGATGACAATGTAAGAACTTTTTGTATGAATCCATATGGCTCAGTAGTTCAAGAAAATACAAATGGTATAATAACTGTGAATGGTCATAGTTATGAAGACCCAAAACTTCGTACAGAGAATACTAACTTTGCATTGCTTGTAGCAAAGACATTTTCAGAGCCATTTAAAGATAGTAATGGCTATGGTGAATCTATAGCGAGACTTTCTAATATGCTTGGTGGTGGAGTTATAGTTCAAAGATTTGGTGATCTGATATCTGGAAGAAGAAGTAATGAAAAGAGAATTTCAGAAGGCTTTGTAACCCCTACACTTAAGGCAACAGCTGGAGACCTTTCACTTGTACTCCCAAAGAGAATAATGGATTGTATAATTGAATTTATTTATCAACTTGATAAGATAGCTCCTGGTACAGCAAATGTAGATACTTTGCTCTATGGGGTTGAGGTTAAGTTTTATAATATGGAAGTAAAACTTGACAATAATTTAGAGACCAATCATAAGGGCTTATTTGTTATAGGTGACTGCAGTGGTATAACTCATTCATTATCACATGCAAGTGCATCTGGCGTATATGTGGCGAGATATATTTCAAATTCAAGTATTTGACTTATCTTAATATTTGTGTTAATATTTAATCACTAGATAATGAATTATTGATTTCAATTGATTTGGAGATAGGAGGGTAGCTGGTGCGCCCCGCGGTCTTCAAAACCGTTGTGAGAGAGTGATCTTTCGGATAGGTTCGATTCCTATCGTCTCCGTTTTTAATTAATTGGAACTAAAGAAATTTTAAATATTTTTTTATTTGATTTAATTCTTTGGTTCCAAAGAATTATTTTTTTGTAAGGGCTCGCGTAGTTCGCCCGTACATAATTTGTAGACGCGAGCTATGCGAGCGGCAAAGAGGTGGTTATGGATAAAAATGAGATTTTGAGAGAATTGCCACAGGTTGATGAAATCCTTAAATCAAAGGAACTTGCTTTAGTTGTAGAAAATATACCACATGATTTTTTAGTTAATTGTGTGAGAGAAGTTATAATTGATACACGAGCTAATGTATTAAATGGTATAACTAAGAGTATAGATAAAAATGAAATTATTAAGAATGTAATTTCTAAAGTAAGTAAAAAATCAAAACATAGTCTTAGAAAGATTATCAATGCTACTGGTACAGTGCTTCATACTAATCTTGGTAGAGCAGTAGTGTCTAAGGCTGCAACTGAGGCGATGATACAAGTTGCATATAATTATTCAAACCTTGAATATGATTT
>OMRR01000043.1 GCA_900313535.1 uncultured Eubacteriales bacterium | reverse complement strand
ACACTCGGCAATATAGTAAATATGTATGGTTCATCAATTTTGACTAAGGTTGATGGCCTTGAAGAGTACTTAACTAATCTTGATAATGCTCCAACTTCTGCAAGCGAAGAAGTAGTAACTACTACACAAACTGAAGCAGAGGAGAATGAGGAAGATACAACAACTACAACTGCTGTAGAGACTTTAGAGAGCAGTGAGACAGTAGCAAGTGAAGAGACATCATCAACTGAGGCTACTGAGCAGACTGAGCAGACAAGTGTCACAGAGCCTACAGAGGTTACTGAACAAACTTCAGTTACTGAGCAAAGTGAAGAAGAACCAACTACTACAGTTGAACCTACAGAGGCAGAGGAAGATGAGAGTGAAAGTGTAGAAGAGACAGTTGGTGGATTTAGTGGCACACAAAATGAATCAAGTGGCTTAGACCTTGGTGAACTTGTAAATAACTTGATGCTCTTCGGATCTTCATTTAGTTCAGACATAACTACTAATGTATATGTGATGCTTACAAATGCTGATTTAAATAATGACAATTATAAAGTTTATGAGTCAAATGGTACTACATTAACAGCTGTACCAATGTTGTACAGCAACAATATAGCTAAGAAGGGTGTGATTGGTTTCACAGCTCATAATGGCAAGAGATATGTAATCGCATATGATAGATACAATGATGTAACATTCTTAAACAATACACCAGGTGTAGCAGAGATGACTGGTGCAGAGACAAGAAAGACATTTAGAATTAAGTATGGTGATTTGGTTAATAGTGCAGAGTTACCAGACATATCACAAGATTATGCATACAATAGAGCAAGCTATAGCAATGCAGTATGGTCATATAAGGATGGCAATAGAGATACTGAAAATAGATTTAGCGTTACTGAACCTATAATTACCCCAATGACTATATATGCAGTTTATCAGACAGACGCAGGAGATATAGCAGCACTCATGGCTGCAGTACAGGATGCAATTGATAGAGCAAGAGCAGTACTTGACAATTATTTCTTATTAAATACAGAGAAGTCAGATATAGGCAATAAGTATCAGGCACTTGTAAATGTGTCAACTGATGGCAATGCAAGCAATGCAGCGATACTTACAGCTTTGCAGACTTTGGAAGAGGTACTTGATGACATAGAACCAAAGTTATCTGCAAGAGAAATTGATTATGCAAATCAAGACCAAAGAAAGAGTAGTACTACAAGTGGAAGTAGTAGTAGCACAGGTTATAGTGGTGGTGGATCATCTGGCGGCGGTGGTGGCGGCGGTGGCGGTGGCGGCGGTGGTGCTGGCGGTGGCGGCGGTGGATTACCAGCTGGAGCACAAGCTGCAGGCGGACCTGGTATGGGCTTAGATCCATTAGCAGCAGCTAATCCATTGCAAGCAGTAAATCCATTAGCAGAGTTAGAGCCAATGGCAGCAGCAAATCTACTCGAAGTTAATCCACTTGCAACTATCAATCCTATGGCTTTAGTTACAGATATTAATTTATTATTACCAAATACAGATAATCAAATCACAGCTGGTACAGTAGTAAGTACTGGCGCAGGTTCAAATATGAACTCATTTGTAAAACAAGATGGTAGCGTATCTCATAATGAATGGGTAAAGACAGCAAGCGGTTGGATGCATTCAAATGAGCACGGCTTCCTTGATAAAGGATGGAACCAAGTAAATAATAAGTGGTATTACTTTGAAGAGGGTGAAACTAATACAAATGTAATGCACACTGGTTGGTTATCAAATAATTATGGTGGACAACTCAACTTCTACTTCATGTCTGGAAGTGGAGAGATGTTCACTGGATATCAAGTTATAGATGGAAAGACATATTACTTTGACCCAGTAGGTTCAAATGGTAGACCAGCAGGTTCACTTGCTGTAAACTTTGTAACCCCTGATGGCAGAGTTGCTGGTGCAGATGGTGTAGTAAGATAGGGAGGTGCCATATGACTAAGAGATTTAAAATTAAATCATTAATCGCTAAGATACTTATAGTTGCGATGGTACTTTGCAATACTGGTTTCTATACCTTTGCTGATTCAGTTGAAAATATGATTGCTGAAGGTACAGATGCAAAGGGAAAACAGGACTATAGCACCTTGGAAGGCGACAACATAGGCAACAACACTGGCGACAATGCTGGTGAAGATAATGGCAAGGGCAGTGAGGATGATGGGAAAGACAGCGAAGGCAGTGAAGATAAGGGCGAAGACAAAGGAAGCGACACTCAGGGTGAAGACAACAATGGTGGCGACAATAATGATGGTGGCAACAGTGGTGAAGATAACTCTGGCAACGCTCCACAAGGTGAAAATGGTGGCACTGACACAGCTGGCCCTGATTCAAATGGTCCTGATTCAAATGGCCCAGATAGTGGCAACAATGGCTTTGACGAGCCAAATGGCGGAAATAGCAATGATTATGCCGATGAGCCAGAAGGCGACGAACCAGAGGGTGATGAACAAAAAGGTGACAAGCCAGAAGGTGAAGGACAGGGTACTGAAGGAACTAAAGGTGATAAACCATCAACTAATGATGGAGAAGGAACAGATGGCAGTGGAACTGAAGGAACTGGTACAGAAGGTGCTGGTACAGAAGGAAATAGTGCATATAGCACTGGCCTAGGTTTTGAGTTAAGTGGTGAAGGCAGTCTACTTAATCAGGGTGAAGAAGTGCCAAATACTTTCGCTGCTGACTACGAAGCATTTGCAAATGAAAATGCAGAATTATTGGAATTATTAAATAGATATGATTTAACTATAGATACTACTGAAAAAATTAATTTATTGAAAGAGATACAGGTTTCAGAAACTGAAGGCTATCTCGTTGCTGATTTTAACGATGGAAAGTATTTACTTGATAATAAATTTTTAAATAAATATTCAGTAAAGGATAGTGAGAGGTTGATGGGATCTGGAGGTCCAGCTAGTATAACTATTGAATTTGGAAATGGACCTTTGGCTGCTAATTCTACAGACTGGACTGGTTCAAATTATACTACGAATACAACTATAACTTGGAACGGAAATCAAGGACAGTTGATTACTGATGTTGCAGATACAACTGGCTTACCAATATCAGATGGCTGTATAAAATTACCAAACTTCAATAATAGTGCTTGGAATGGGTTCAAATTTGATGGGTGGGTAGATTCAAAAGGTTACACTGTAGCTGGTAATAAATTATTACCTTCATTCCAGTATGATAGTGAAGCAAATGAAACTTATACTGCAAAATGGTCAAGAGATACTACTATGACTAAAAAGATAAAAATAAGTTACAAGAGATATGTGCCAAAAGGTTGGCTTTCTTCACCTGCTACAGCAGACACTACTGAAGAAGGCTATGATTTAATAACTTCATTTGAAGAGAACTCAGTAAATCACGGCAATAACTTTTCAAAGGACGCAGAGTTTATATCTGGATATTCAATATCTGAAGTAATAGTAAGAATTGATAGTGAGACAGGAGACGATAAGGGCGCTGAAGGACTTAAGGAAATTGACTATACTGGCAATAATTTCCTAAGCTTTGGAAGTGATGACATGACGCTTGATGGTGGTAACAATCTAAGTGGTTGTATGCCAAACCATGATTTATATATAGAGTATAAGTACACGCCAAATACAACTACAAGTATGTTTAGAGTTAGTTTTACTACAAGTGCGGGTGATGAGTTGAGAGCTGATGACGCACAAAACTGCTTGGCTGAGAGCGTAGTGACTTATACTGCACCAACAATCACTAACTATGTGTATGATCATTCAGAGATACTAACTGGTGCTGCTGATAAGACTGATGGTACATTGGCACTTGGTGATTTTCATGTTGAAGATGAAAAGATTGTGCCATCTACAATAGATGCCAATAGTGGTGCATTTAAAGGTAGAATGCCAAACCAAGAAGTTTATCTCATATATTATTATAAACTTGGAGATATGGATACAGAGGTTTACATTCAGAAAGAGACTGAGAAAGATGATGGTACCTATGATATAGCAACTACACCTATAACAGTTACTGTAGGTGCAGATCACCAACATACAGCAACTATATCTAACTTAAAGAATAGAGGATATGGTACTGCTATCGTCACAGCTAGAAATGTAATGATCAAAGAGTATGTGGCAGAGGGCGGCATAGGTGGTGCCGATGGTTATGTAAAGTATACTATAGAAAGTGATAAGACACCGGTGCTTATAATTTCTTACTCGTTGGATGTAACAAGTGCATATTGGACAAAGCTTGGTTACTATGCTAAGGATGCTGCAAGTGGTGGACATGGTACTATAGGTCCTGCACCTCAGTCAAAGCCACTTACTGAGAGATATATAAAGAAATGTGTAGACCCAGGTGAGACATATACATTGGCACAATTGACTGCCAACGTTATAGCTACTCCAAATGAAAATTATAAATGTGTATGGTATATGAAGGCAACCAGTGATACTGAAAAGACTGGTGACCCATTGCCAGAGACTGGTATAAGTGTAACTGGTACTAACTTCAACTTATTTGCAAGTTTTGAAGAGGATCCAGATAAGTGGATAGATGTAAAATTTGAAAATACAGATAACTGCTCTTTGAGTGGTACATCTACCTTCCATATGTTAAAGAATACAGCAAGGACTGCTATTACCTTCCCTACTGTAGTTCCACAACAGGGTTATGTACATAGGCAGGATGCTGGAGTTGATAGGTGGGTAAATAAGGATACTGGTGCTGTACTTGGTGATACATTTACAGAAACAGCAACTTATAGACCAGCTGTCGAGGCATCATTTACAGGTGATGCTTTTGCAGTAAAGCCTATAACTTATGTGACATATGACGGTAATGGTGTGGGTACAGCAAATCTATATGGTACATATCCAGATAGAGCGTATGTATTGGCAGACCATACTGATAAGATATTAAAGAAAGTAAAGGGTGAAAATGTGGTAGGAGCATTCACAGGACTTAAGCAAGGTATGACTTACCACATGTATGAAGCATTAAACTGGGGAGCAGTACCTGCAACTGGTTCTAACATCTCTACATCTGCACCTAACATAAGTGATAAGTATGTATTTGGTGTGAAAGCACTCAATGGAAACTATACATTTGATCAAGCTAATGAGACTATCACTATAACTCCAAGAGCAGGAGTTACTTATGCAATCCTTGATGATAGATATACAGAGGTAAGTGGATGGACCACTACTCCTACATTTACAGGACTTACTAAGGGTACATATTACCTTGTAGTAGCAAAGGATTCTGCAGATACAACATTGACAACTACTTCAGATGATGTAATTAGAAATGGTCAAGTATTCTATACTGAAGAGAATGATTTATCTACAAGACAATATAAACTTGTGACACTTGGTGCTGCAAGTGTAACCCAAGGTGGTGGTACAGTGCATCCAGTTACTGGTGCTAATGTGTACTATGTATCACCTGGTACAACTGTAAAAGTAAGAAGTCAAAACAATTATAGAACATACTGTGTAACTAACAATGTAAATCTGAATGAGAGTGCACTTGAAAATACATTTAGTATGCCAAGTCAGGATGTAGTTATCACTGCATTTGCAACTACTGAGACAGATAGAAATAGGATTAATATCAATACCAATGGTGCTAATATATCTCTCGCTGACATACAGGCTGCATTCAACACATTAAATAGCGAGACAAGAGTAGCACAAGCTTTAGCTGATAACTGTACAGTATTCCACAACATCAACATCAATAGATATGCTACAAACAAAGCAACAGTGCAAGGTCTTGCTGCAGGTAAGATAGCACCTTATGAATATACTATAGATATAGTTTCTGTAGTACTTGGTCTTCCTTATCAAAACCCAAATATAAGTAGTGTTAATTTACAAAGCCATCTTGCATTTGACAAGGGAATGATAGGAAACAAATCTTATGCTCTTAATTCTGGAGCTATGAGTTGTATCTATACTACTGATGAGAGAGATATAGGACTTGCTACAATGAACTTAAATCTTGCTCAAGCTATATCAGTAAACTATATAAAGCAACACAAGGTAGATGTAACTTGTACAACTACAGGTATAGAGTTTGAGGGTGCGTACTATGTAAATGACGGCAATAAATTAACAACTGCAGATAACTACACTGAGCTTTCAGCTAAACTTGTAAATGTATTTGACAATCCTACAGTTCCTGCAGATGCAAAAGAATACATATACGATGGACTTAAACAAGGAACTACAGATTTTGATATAGCTAATACTGATATAAAAGAAAAGAAATCACTCACTTTAAATTATCATTTAAATGAAGATAGAGAGGCAACAAAGTCAATACTTACTACAGAGATAGCATTGGCAAATGACAAACTCAATTCATTGACTAATGACGGAGTAAAAGCAACACTTCAAGCAGCTATAGATACTGCATCAGCTACAAGAGCAGATCAAAAGAATAAGACTGTTGCAGAACTTTATGCAGCATATGAGACATTAAAGGCTGCTAAGGAAGCTGCAGAGGATCCAAGTGCTGCTGAAGGTGATGATATGACTGTCACACTTGATGGCAATGGCGGAACTCTCAGTCAAAATAGTATAACAATAACAGTCGGTGATGCATATACTTATGATGCACTTGCTTCTGTCACAGGAAGTAGGGCAGGATATACTTTAGCATCATTCAATACTCAAGCTAATGGTACAGGTACTTCAATCACAGCTGCATCAGTAGTTGGTACAAATCCAAGTACAGTGCTTTATGCTATATGGCAAGCAGCTGGTGGCGGTGGTGGAAGTAGTAGTGGTGGATATAGAGGCGGCGGCGGTGGAGGCGGTGGCGGTGGAGGCGGCGGTGGTCGTCCTATGGAGCACGCCCTCACTGAAAATAGACTTTTGACACCATTAAATAATGGATTGACTGGAGATGGATTCTCAATATCAAAAGGTGAGACACCATTCTATGGCAATTCAATGGTTATAGATGAAAGCGATACATCTGGAGTATTCTATTTATTTGAGCCTGCAACTAATAAACTTGAATTAAAAGTTGGTAACAAATCAACATTGGAGTCAATCGCAAATCAATGGGTAATAGTACATATTGGTGATAATAAGTATAAGACATATAAGACAGATGCAAATGGAAGCGTAGTAGCTGGTAAGTTTGCTGATGATATGGGAAATGTTTACTATATCAATGAGACCCCAGGACTTGAATATGGATCATTACAAACTGGTTGGATCCAAGACTTAAATAGCAAATTCTGGTACTATGTAAGTCCAAAGACTGGAACTATAGTTACTGGCTGGCAAAGTATAGATGGTAAGGATTACTACTTCTATAAGCCAGATGGAGTTATGAACTCAACTGTAACTACTGCAAATTCAGATAATATGAAGATATATGGTGCTATGCTCGCAGGTGTACAGACTTGGGATGGATATACTATAGATAATCATGGTGAGAGAGTAGAGACAAAGCCATATAATTTTAGACAGCAATAGTATTAAGTAATATAGTAAAAGATAGGTCTATAATGGACCTATCTTTTAATTTGACAATATAGATTAAGTTTGCTATAATTTTTGATATTAAGCAAGACAGAAAGTGTTTTGCTTTTTGTTTTTAGAAAATTGGAGGAAATATGAATATTTTTAAATTTGATCAAAATCTTGCAGTAGATATTCCTATGATTAAAACACCTTTAATTATAGCTATCGTAGTTGCTGTATTTGCACTTGTGTTTGCATTTGTATTGACATCTTTGGTATCAAAAGAGTCTGAAGGTACAGATAAGATGAAAGAAATTTCAGCAAGCATCAGAGAAGGTGCTAAGGCATTCTTATTTGCTGAATATAAGATATTGGCAGTTGTTATTGTGTTATTATTTGCAGCAATCGCTGTATTTACAAACACTGAAAACGCTCCTGGCATACAGTCAGCACTTAGTTTCTTACTTGGTGCATTGTTCTCAATATGTGCAGGATACTTTGGTATGAACATCGCTACTAAAGCAAATGTAAGAACCGCAAATGGTGCTAAAGATGGTGGTATGAACAAAGCACTTCTTGTTGCATTCCGTGGTGGTTCAGTAATGGGCATGTGCGTTGTAGGTTTTGGTTTACTTGGCTGTGCAGTAGTTTATTTTATAACTGGCAATGCTGAGATATTGACTGGATATTCATTGGGCGCATCAACTATAGCACTCTTTGCGAGAGTTGGTGGCGGTATATATACAAAGGCAGCAGATGTTGGTGCTGATATAGCTGGAAAGACTATAGAAGATTTACCAGAAGATGATCCAAGAAACCCAGCTGTTATCGCTGACAATGTTGGTGATAATGTTGGTGACGTTGCTGGCATGGGAGCAGATTTATTTGAGTCATATGTTGGTGCTATAGTATCAGCTATTACTCTTGCTGTAGTAAATAATGCAATCGGTGCACGTGGAGTACTCTTTACATTTATTTTAGCAGCAAGTGGTATCGTTGCAGCTATCATCGGTGCACAGTTTGTAAGAGGAAATGGCAACCCACAAAAAGCACTCAACACTGGTACATATGTAGCATCAGCTATCGTTGTATTGGCAGCATTATTCTTCTCAAGTTCAATCCTTGGAAATATGAAATATGGTGTTGCAATTATCGCAGGATTACTTGTAGGAGTTATTATAGGAAAGATTACAGAGGTTTATACTTCTGCAGATTATAAATCAGTTAAGCACATCGCTGAACAATCAAGCAAAGGCGGTGCAGCTACAACAATTATTTCAGGTCTAGCTGTAGGTATGAAGTCTACTTGGATAAGTATAGTTCTTATCTGTATCGCTACTATAGTAGCATTTAACTTTGGTGAGCAAGTAGTAGTAGGTGGTGGACTCTTTGGTATAGCACTTGCAGCTGTAGGTATGCTTTCAACTACTGGTATCACTGTAGCAGTTGACGCTTACGGACCTATCGCAGATAATGCTGGTGGTATCGCAGAGATGTCAGAACTCCCAGAGTCTGTAAGAGAGATTACTGATACACTTGACTCTGTAGGAAATACTACAGCAGCTATGGGTAAGGGATTCGCTATTGGTTCTGCAGCACTTACTGCACTTGCACTTTTCGTATCTTATGCTAGTAAAGTTAAACTTGATGTTATAAATATATTGACACCAACTACAGTTGTAGGACTTCTTATTGGTGCTATGCTTCCATTCTTATTCTCTGCATTTACTATGGAATCTGTATCTAAAGCAGCAGGAGATATGGTTACTGAAGTTGTTCGTCAGATGAAAGAGATTCCTGGCCTTAAAGAGGGAAATGCAAAGGCAGATTATAAGAGATGTGTAGAGATTTCTACTCATGCATCACTTAGAGAAATGGTAGTTCCAGGACTTCTTGCAGTTCTTGTACCACTTGCAGTAGGTTGTGCACCATTCCTTGGCACACAGGCTCTTGGCGGATTACTTGCAGGAGCACTTGTATCAGGTGTATGTATGGCAATATTTATGAGTAATGCCGGTGGAGCTTGGGACAATGCAAAGAAGTACATTGAAAAAGGTGCTTTTGGTGGTAAAGGTTCAGATACTCACAAGGCAGCAGTTGTAGGAGATACAGTTGGTGACCCATTCAAAGATACTTCAGGACCATCAATCAACATCCTTATCAAACTTATGACTATTGTATCACTCGTATTTGCACCATTATTCTTAAAACTTGCGGGTGGCTAAAATAAATTTTAAAACGGCACGTAGGTGCCGTTTTTTATTGTAGGGGCGAATGAAACTATAGGGGCGAGCAATTAGAGCCTGTTGGACTATTATAGAAATTTGTGGTAATATAATTATATGAATTATATGACTATAGAAAAATTTGATAATACTGGGCTTGTAAAAACCCTAATGGTGCCAAAAGATCAAGCACGTTGGCGTATATATTCTTATGATGTACAAGCGGATATGGAGGATTTAAAGAATTACAGTGAACTTGGTAAGAACTTTGGAATAGCTCCAGATGATATGATTCGTGTGCAACAAAATCATAGTAGCAACATTATGGTAGTAAAAAAAACTGATGCAGGCATGGGTGTAACACGAATGGAAATTGAAGGTTATTGTGATGGTGCTATAACAAATGTCAAAGGTATTATGCTTTTGACTGTAGAAGCTGATTGCACACCTGTATACATTTTAGATCCGGTTAATGGGGCAGTTGGGATGATACACAGTGGTTGGAGAGGAACAGTAAAGAAAATTACCGAGAAAGCTATTGAACTAATGAATGAAAATTATGGTACAAAAAAATCAGATGTTTTAATACATTTTGGACCTGCGATATGCGGCAAATGTTATGAGGTTGGAATGGATTTAATACCTGAGTTTAAGAAAATTCTTTCATGTGAGGAAGTTCATAAAGTTTTTACACCGATAACGGAAAAACCAGAAAAATTTTATCTTGATGTGACAGAAAGTCTAAGATTATCATTACTAAAATATGGAGTTAAAGAAGAAAATATGACAAGGACTGAGGTTTGCACATATCACGACAATGTTTTTGATTCATGGAGACTTTCCAACGATAAAACTAAACAAATGTTAACAGGAATAATGCTGGTATAAATATTATGAGATTAAGACACAAAAAAAATGCAGAGTCTGATATATTAACCCATTCATTCATAGTTCAAAACAATATTGGTGGTGAATTATGTGAGCCATCAAAAATATTTGGCAATGATAATCCAATAAATTTGGAACTAGGGATGGGCAAGGGAAAATTCATTACTGAGATGTCAAAGATACATTTTGACATTAATTATATCGGCATAGAAAAATCAGCCACAATCGTTTTAAAAGCAATTGATAATTTAACTATTGGCTCAGCACTAGATGTTAATCCAAAGGAAAACATCAAAGGAACCGATAATAAAACTGTAGGGGCGAACTTAAGGAGCCCTTGTAGGGGCGAGCATTGCGAGCCCGCTCAACTTTGTGATATATATACCAACCTTAGGTTTATGTGTATGGATATAGAAAACCTTGATAAAGTTTTTGCAGAGCATAGTATAGATAAAATATATCTAAACTTCTCTGACCCTTGGCCAAAGAAAAGACATGAGTCAAGGAGACTCACACACAGTAGATTTTTAAAAATATATGAAAAATTATTGAAACCGAATTCACTTCTTGAATTTAAAACCGATAATAAAGATTTATTTGATTTTTCTTTAGAAGAAATTAGAAATTCAAACTTTGAATTATTAGAATTCACTTATGACTTACACAATGATAAGAAACTAAACGAAGGAAATATTATGACTGAGTATGAAGCAAAATTCAGTAAACTCGGAAACAAAATTTGCAAATTGATTGCTCTTGCAAAATAATAAGCATTAAAAATGAGTGGCGTAGGCCACTCATTTTTAGTTGCCTCTGCAGGGGCTATAAATTAGCACTCACCTCTTGACAGTGCTAACAATATATGCTATAATAGCCTAAAATACATAAAGGAGGTGCTACCATGAATATAAATAAGTTTACGAAGAAATCTGTGGAAGCTATACAAGAAGTTGAGAAGATTGCTATGAATAATGGGAATGCAGAGTTTAAGCAGGTGCATTTGCTAAAATCACTCCTTGATATAGATGAAAGTTTGATTAAGAATTTGCTTGATAAAATGGGAGTAAATATAGCTGCCATCACCAAGACTATAAATGACGAAGTTGATAGATTGCCAAAGGCACAGGGTAATGTACAATATCATTATTCAAATGAATTAAACCAGGTAATGATAAATGCAGAAGACATAGCGAAAGGTATGAAAGACGAGTATGTATCTGTTGAGCATTTGTTCCTTTGCTTGTTTAACTATGCGGATGTTACTATAAAAAAGATATTTGCCGAATATCAAATTTCAAAAGAGGGATTTTTAAAAGCTTTATCAGAGGTTAGGGGGAATCAGAATGTGACCTCAGATAATCCAGAAGCAACTTACGATGTATTAAATAAATATGGATATGATTTGGTTGAGCGAGCAAGGGAAAGAAAACTTGACCCAGTTATAGGTAGAGATAGTGAAATCCGAAATGCCATAATGATTTTGTCAAGAAAGACAAAAAATAACCCAGTACTTATAGGCGAACCTGGTGTAGGTAAGACCGCAGTGGTTGAAGGACTTGCAGAGAGAATAGTTAGAGGCGACGTGCCTACTCAATTAAAAAACAAAAAATTATTTTCACTTGATATGTCATCACTTGTTGCTGGCGCAAAGTATAGAGGAGAGTTCGAGGAAAGACTTAAATCAGTATTGTCAGAAGTAAAAAAATCCGATGGGCAAATTATATTATTTATTGACGAAATTCATACTATAGTTGGTGCAGGCGGAAGTGAGGGAGCAATTGATGCAGGCAATATATTAAAGCCAATGCTTGCAAGAGGTGAACTTCACTGTATAGGTGCTACAACTTTAGATGAGTATAGAAAATATCTTGAAAAAGATAAGGCACTTGCAAGAAGATTCCAACCTATACAAATAAATGAACCTAGCGTGGAAGATACTATTTCAATACTTCGTGGTATAAAAGAGAGATACGAGACCTTCCATGGCGTGAAGATTACAGATGGTGCTCTAGTTGCAGCTGCTGAATTGTCACATAGATATATAAGTGATAGGTTTTTACCTGATAAGGCGATTGACTTGGTAGATGAAGCGTGTGCTATGATAAAGACTGAACTTGATTCTATGCCACAGGATTTAGACGCGATGAGAAGAAAAATTATGCAACTTGAGATAGAAGAACTTGCGCTTAAGAAAGAAGAAGACAAGGCGTCTATGGATAGACTTGCAGAACTTGAGAAGGATTTGTCAGAATTAAGAGATGAGTACAACTCTAAAGTTAGTAAGTGGAAGGTTGAAAAAGAATCAGTTGATAGTGTAAAGGTAATCAAGGAAAAACTTGAAAGCATTAATAAAGAGATTGAAAAAGCTGAGAATGAGGCAAACCTTGAACTCGCATCAAAATTAAAATATCAAGACAAACCACAGCTTGAGAAAGAAATCGAAGCTAAAGAAAATAGAGTGAAGGAACAGGAATTGACTCTTGTTCATCATAAGGTTACTGAAGATGAGATAGCAAAGGTTATAAGCAAATGGACTGGAATACCTATAA
The DNA here is from genome assembly GCA_900313535.1 of uncultured Eubacteriales bacterium. GTDB lineage: Bacteria > Bacillota > Clostridia > Lachnospirales > Lachnospiraceae > UBA3633. The sequence continues at coordinate 12,060 of OMRR01000043.1, read as the reverse complement.
CTAAGCTTACAAGCACTGAGAGAGAAAAGACTTTGCATCTTGCAGAAGATTTACATAAGAGAGTTATAGGACAGGACAACGCTATTGATAAGGTTGCTAATTGTATACTTAGAAGTAAGGCTGGCATCAAAGACCCTAAGAAACCAATAGGATCATTCTTATTCCTTGGACCTACTGGTGTAGGCAAGACAGAACTTGCAAAAACTCTTGCTTATAATTTATTCGACGATGAAAATATGGTTATAAGAATTGATATGTCTGAGTATATGGAGAAGCATACAGTGGCAAGGCTTATTGGTGCACCTCCTGGATATGTAGGATATGATGAGGGCGGACAACTCACAGAAAAAGTAAGAAGAAAACCGTATTCAGTAATATTATTTGATGAGATAGAGAAGGCGCATCCAGATGTATATAATGTGTTATTGCAGATACTTGATGACGGAAGAATTACAGATTCAAAAGGCGTGACTGTAGATTTTAAAAATACCATCATTATACTCACATCAAATATAGGTTCACAACTTTTACTTGAAGGTGCTGAAAATCCTGTGGGCTTCTCGACTGGTGAAGAGATCAAGACAAAGATTGATGCAAGTGGTGATTTATATCTTAAGGTAGGTGGCAAGAGCAAGAAGTCAGAATACTCATTTGTAGAGCAAAAAGTAATGGATGAACTTAAAGAACATTTTAGACCTGAATTTTTAAATAGACTTGATGAGATTATAATGTTTAAGCCATTGACAGAAGAGAATATATCTAAGATTGCTGATTTAATTATTAGTGACTTAAATAAGAGACTTTCTGATAAGAGAATTAGTATAAAACTTACTGATAAGGCTAAGAAGTTTGTCATTGACAATGGTTATGACCCATCATTTGGTGCAAGACCACTTAAGAGATTTATCCAAGCCTCTGTGGAAAATATAGTAGCAAGGGCGGTAGTTGAAAATAAAGTCAAAGAGGGCGAAGAGATTACTGTTGATGAGAAGAATGATGAACTTGTAATCGTATAACGATATAAATATAATTCTCCTTAACTAAAATGGACTCCCAAGTGGGAGTCCATTTTTGCTTTATAATTAATTATTCATCTTCTGGTTCAATTATACCATAGTCGCCGTCGCCTCTCTTATATGCCACACATATCTTGCCATTCATATTTTCATAGATGAAGAATGAGTGACCAATCATATCAAGTTGCATACAAGCTTCTTCGTCGTCCATAGGTTTAAGCATGATTTGTTTTTTTTTTACAATTTTGATGTCTGCTGGCATTTCATCAACTGCTTCTTCTGAGAAATTACCTTCAGCTAAATTTTTCATTATGTTGTGAATTCTATTATCGTGAATCTTTGTTCTATATTTTCTAATTTGTCTTTCAAGTTTATCAGCAGCAGTATCTATAGCTGAAAATAAATTGTCTTGTTTCTCAGAAGCTCTTAGTAAACTGCCCTTTACAGGAATATTAATTTCTGCTACATCTTTGCCATTTTCTTTCTTTAGAGTTACAGTTGCAGTAGTCTCATTTGTAAAAAATTTGTCAAGCTTCTCAAGTTTCTCATTTACCCTTCCTTTTATTCCATCAGTCAAATCAACATTTCTGCCAGTTATAATGATTTTCATAAAGTACCTCCTATGCATTTTATTACAATATAATTATAGCACAAATTTAGTAAATTGTGTTATAATAATTTGTGGTTACATATAGAAAATGAAAGGAGAAGTGCTATATAGCACGATATTAGATATGTCATTATTAGAAAATTGGCATGAAATTGCCTATGATACTACCGACCAAAAGGCTATGCAGAAGGTCTGGGAGAAGTATTTCAAAGAAGAAAAAGAGATATATAAGAAATTATTAGCAAATGTTGATAAAGAGGTAAGTGGTACTGTAGAAAGTTTGGCAAATGAGTATGGTATGGATGTAACTTACTTCGCAGGATTCCTTGAGGGAATTAACGAGTCTATAGAAAAGCCAAACCCAATAGAAAAGATTAAAGAATCCTCAAAGGTGAAAATTAAAATCAAGCCGGAAGATTTATATTTCAATATGGTTAAAGCTAAGGCAAGTTGGCTCTATGAGTTAGAGGAGTGGGAACCAATCCTTACTAAAGAGAGAAGAAAAGAATTATATACTAAATGTAAAGAAGAGCAAATAGTAAGAAGAGAGGGTGATAAAATTTACCCAAATGATCCATGTCCATGTGGCAGTGGTAAAAAATATAAAAAGTGTTGCGGAAAGAACGCATAACTTTTTAAAAAGTTTGATTAATGAGCAAGCAAGCAAATAAGTATAAAGTATTTTTCTCATATTTCGTTCCACATATCAAGTTATTTTTACTTGATATGTTTTGTGCACTTACAATTTCTCTGATTGATCTTGCATTTCCATTTATATCAAGAATATGTATGTACAGATTATTGCCTGAGGGTGCGTTTAGGACTTTTTTTGTTGTGATGTTGATAATGGTATTTGCATATATTTTGAGATCGATATTTGCATTTATCATAGGTTACTACGGGCACAGATTTGGCATCTTGGTTGAGACTGATATGAGAAAAGATGTATTTAAACATATACAGACTTTGGGATTTGATTATTTTGATAATATAAGAGTAGGGCAATTATTGTCAAGGCTTACTACAGATTTATTTGACATCACAGAACTTGCCCATCACGGACCAGAGGATATATTTATTTCTGCTGTAACTATAATTGGTGCAATAATCATAATGTTTACTATAGAGTGGCGACTTTCACTTGTCATAGCGATAATGATTCCGATATTTTTAATCATAGTTTGGAAACTTAGAATCAATATGATGTACACTGCAAAGAAATTGAAGAAGGTGACATCATTAATAAATGCTGACTTTGAATCAAACCTATCAGGGATAAGGACTGCTAAGGCATTTGCAAATGAGGAGAATGAACTCGATAAATTTGAAAAAGCTAACCTCAATTACAGAAATGCCAAATACGGACATCACAAGGCAATGGCAATATTTAATTCAACTATGGAGTTTTGTTTATCAATGTTGCCGCTGGCTGTGATTGCAGTAGGCGGGGCGCTTATAATGAAAGATAAACTCAATGTAGTTGATTTGATAACATTTAGTTTATATATCACGACTTTTATAACACCAGTTAGGAGACTTGCCACCACTGCAGAATTATTTAGTAATGGTATAGCGGGGCTTGAGAGATTTACCGAACTTATGAATACGTCACCAAATCTTATTGATGCAAAAGACGCGAGAGATTTAAGTGATGTAAAAGGAAATATAGATATAGTTGATGTAAGCTTTGCATATGATAGCATACAAAGTAAGAATAAGGAAGTTATTAAAAATGTAAATATAAAAATAAATGAGGGTGAGACAGTTGCACTCGTGGGTGCTTCTGGAGGTGGAAAGACAACATTAGCACAACTTATACTTAGATTTTATGATGTGAAAAGTGGGAAGATTCTTATTGACAATCAAGATATAAAACTTGTCACACAAGAGTCAATACATAAAAACATAGGTGTGGTACAGCAAGATGTATTTCTATTTCCAACCACTATATATGAAAATATAAGATATGGAAAACTTGATGCAAGTAAAGAAGAGATAATAGATGCGGCTAAGAGAGCGGAAATATATAATGATATAATGCAAATGGAAAATGGCTTTGAATCAAATGTCGGCGACAGAGGAGTTAGACTTTCTGGTGGCCAGAAGCAAAGAATATCTATAGCAAGAATATTTTTAAAGAATCCAAAAATTCTCATCTTGGATGAAGCAACATCTGCACTTGACGGCATCACTGAAGTAAAAATTCAAAAGACTTTTGATGAATTGTCAAAGGGAAGGACAACTATAATAATCGCACATAGGTTATCAACAATTAAAAATGCAGATAAGATAGTAGTTATAGATAGCGGAAAAGTTATAGATATAGGAAAGTATGATGAATTGATACAAAAGAGTGAAATTTTTTCTAAACTGGTGGAAGCGCAGGAGATATAAGGAATGGTTTTAAGTCTTGACATAATTTGATAATATGCTATAATTAGTAGGTTATGAGCGCCTCTAGCTCAGTTGGTAGAGCAGTAGACTCTTAATCTATTTGTCCAGGGTTCAAGTCCCTGGCGGCGCAAAAAAATAAGAGCAGGGAAACCTGCTCTTATTTTTTAGTTCTCTAGGGGGTTGAACCCGCACACAGCGAGCGAAGCGAGCTGGTAAGGGTTCAAGTCCCATTATAAGGGTTCAAGTCCTATATCTTATTTCTTTTTAGCCTTACCCGCTTTCTTCTGCACCTTCTTTTTAGTAGTAGCCTTTACTGCCACCTTCTTTTTAGGTGCCTGCACCTTTGAAGAAAAATTATCAAAATCTACGTTATTAATTGCGTTAGCTATTCTTTCCTTTGCGCTCTTATACATATCGCTTGTAGCACTTACAACTAGATCACCAGTCTTGCTTGCAAGTTTCTTAGCACTTTCGCCTAAGTTCTTTGTGCTTTGTGTGAATTGTTTTTTATCGCCGATAGTTGTATAAGTTCTTTGTATATCAGTACCTACATTTTTAGCTTTATTTAAAAATGTATCATATTTGTCTATAGTTTCTTTTGAAAACTCATTTTCCTTTGCCATGTAACTTGCATATCCTACAAGTGCACCAAGTGTGGCAAAAAGTGTAAATGTAAAAGCACGTCCTTTGCCCATATTATGTCACCTCCATTAATATATCTTAGAAACATACTTTAAATGTGGTTTCTGCAATAAAGTATAGCATAATTTTAGATTTTTTGCTATATTATTTGTATGAGTATATTAGAAAAAATAGAGAGAAAATGCCCTTGGTTTGGCTTTCCAAATCTTAATTTATATTTAGTTGTTATATTTTTGATTGGGCTTGTAATGAATATAGTGAGACCTGAGTTTTATTACTATTATCTATCATTAAATATAAATAGGGTGCTTGCTGGCGAGGTATGGAGACTAGTGACATTTATATTTTATCCACCTGATTTCAGTATATCTATCATATTTACTTTGATTTTTATCTATGTTTTTTATTCAATTACTAAAACGCTTGTATATATGTGGGGGTATTTCAAATTTAACCTCTATATGCTTATTGGATATTTAAGTCAGATAGCAGGTGCGTTTATAATTTATTTTGTACTTAAGCAAAATGTGATATTGTATCCAACTTACACTTTCTTTTCTATAATCATGGCATTTGCATTGACTTTCCCAGATGCAATGTTTTATTTCTATTTTTTAATTCCTATCAAAGCGAAATATTTTGCATATATTGAGATTGCATTTTATATAATTAGTTTCTTGAGTTCTGGGATTGCAGAGAGAGTTGCTATAATATGTAGTGCTGTGAATGTGTTTTTATTTTTTGTATTGTGGAAGAATAAGATTTAGTATGAAAAAAATATTTAAAATTATTAATTTTGTCATTATATTGGAACTCTTTTTTTGTGTGAGTACATTCGCGCTGCTTATACCAAAGAAGTATATGCCTAAGGAAGAAGAAAATACATTGGAGATCATTGACAATGTGGAAATAGAGGCATTGGAAGAAAAGGTACCAACTATTGATGATGTGATATTAAGGGATGTGCAAGTTGGCGACATAGTTACATTTGGCCGATTTTATGATATGAAGATGGAAGATGAAGTAGAGAAGGTACCAATTAAATGGAAGGTGCTTGATAAGATTGGTGACAGTGCATTGCTTATTTCAAATGACATACTAAAGACTATGCCATATAATGCAAATTGGAATGTGACTACATGGAAGGATTCTTCACTTAGGTCTTGGCTCAATAATGATTTCCTTGATATTGCATTTAATGATTTAGAAAAAGAGTTGATTGATAAAGTTATCATCAAGAATAATGGAAATACTTATACAAATGTAGTAGAAAATTACATCACAAGAGATGATGTGTTTATATTAAATATCGAAGAGGCACATAAATATTTTGGAAAAGATAGTACACTTATGGCAGTAGGTACAGAGTATGCAAAGAAGGAAGGGCTTTGGCTTTCTACATATGCTACAAGTAGAGGATACAGTGTGTGGTGGCTTAGAAATCCTGGAAAGAGTCTTTCATTTGTAAGTATAGTTCATGCAGGTGGCACTATAGGTACTGCAGGTGATGGAGTTGCTACAAGAGGAAATGGCGTGAGACCATGTATATGGGTTAAAACAAACTAAGGAGTATTAAGTGTTAGCATTTGATGCAAAATTTGAAGACATAGGTAAATATGGTGATATATCAACGCCATTTACTATGGAGGATTTTAGTAAAGAGGGCTTTGAATATGAGGACACTATTAAAGTGTCTTTTCTTGATAAAAGTATTATAGTGCCTTTCGTGCCAAGTTTTAGATGCACACATTCAGGTGGGACAGTACTTGTAGGTGATGGGAAAATATTTAAAAGAATAATATTATTATCATTTCACTCAAATTTCGTGAAGAAAAATAGAATAGCGGTTTTCCTTGAAAATGAGGATATGGAAATAGATATACTTGTGGCTAAGGGAATTAAGTTTCCAATAAGATTTACATTTGAACTTGACAAGAAGAAAGGCTATGAAGAAGAGTATAAAATATATAATTTGATAAGAACTAACAATAGAGAAGATTATAGCGATTTAAGTGATGAAGATTATTGCAATTTTAGAAATGTGAAATGTGGCAGGATGAAGGAGGGTATACTATATAGGTCATCATCTCCAATAGACCCATTTATGAAGAGAAATACTTATGCGGATGAATGCTTAAAAAAGTATGGTATCAAAACCATAATTAACCTAAACAATCATGTAAATGACATAAAAAGATATGAGCATTATAATGATACATATTATAGCAAACAAAAAATTTTGTTTCTAAATACAAATGCTGATGTGACATCATATAATTTTGGAAAGAGCGTGCTCCGCGCTATGAGATTTATTAATGAGAATGAAGGACCATACCTTATACATTGTATGGAAGGGCAGGATAGGACGGGTGCGGTTTGCGCTATATTTGAATCACTGCTAAGTGCAAGTAAGAATGAACTCATTAATGATTTTATGAAGACCTATGAAAATTTTTATAGAGTTAAAAAAGATTCGGAGCGATATTACGCTATAGTTAAAGGTGAGATGCAGGATGACATAGCATCTGTTAGAGGATTTAGTTATAGCACTTTGGATATACTAAAGCATCCAGTAAGCTTCCTGCAATTCTTAGATATCACGAGCGAAGATATGTCAAAGTTTATCAATAAAATGCAGGGGAGAGGATAATGGGGGTGACCCATTATTTTTTTGTTTTATCCCCTATGCAGCCCCCCCCCTATCTTTTCAAATTTTCTGGAGTTGGTCCTTAACATATGCAGAATGGCAGTCAGCAGACGACCCCACACTGAAAATAGGTCGCAAAAACAGTGTATTGTAGGGGCGAGCATTGCGAGCCCGTTGTAGGCGTAAGCTATGCGAGCGTATGTAGGGGCGAAGTATCACGAGCCCTCGTAGCTGCGAACTATGTGAGCAGCAAAGGTCGTAGCTACAACTTAATGTTGATAGGTAAAAACAAAAGGAAAATGTGGAAGAAGGCACTATGCCTTATTTTTGCGTTTTTATTAAGTATAGAGAGTATGGCGGCTGTGGTGAGTGATAATGATGGTAGTGCGTTTATAACTAAGGCGGAGTTTGATAGTCTTAAAAACAATTTTCAATCGCAGTTAGATAGCTATAATACTGGAATAGATTCTAAAATTGATTTTGCAATAGCGTCATATTTAAATGGATTGACAATCAATAAAGACCCAGACAACATTTATACTCGTTTTGTCGAATTGGTTGGAGGAAAACCAACATTTATACAAAGCATTGATAGGGGTACAGAAAGTGTAAATGAAGTAAGTGTAAATGCAACATACTATACAAGATTATATACAGCAAATAATTTGAGATTTATATTGTTTAGTGGAACAAGTACAAATTTCTATGCAATGGTAATTGCAGGAACTGATGATATTTGGTCTTGGAGAAGAGCTAACAGAGGTATGGCCACTACGCAAGCTGATAAATTGTTTGATGATATTCCTTGGAAACATTACGATGGCGTAGACAATTCTCCGCAATGGGAGAATGATGGTGACCCTGAAAATAGAACAACATATTCAAGTAAATACTATGTCAATTCATATTACAATATATTTAGTACTGGATCTGGCACTAAATGGTTGTATCAGACGATTGGAAATAAAAAATACTTAAAATATTATTGCCCAAAGTATTATTTAAAAAATGATATAACATATTTGGGCAATTTTTACAAAACTATGTATTGGGCAGATAGTTATTATCTAACTGACAACGGGAAAGAGATTACTACTACTTTAAGTACTAATGTAGTTACCTTAGAACCAGGTAAATTGACCAAAGATGGAACTAAACAAAGCACGACTTATGCAGGTAACAATAGGTATATAGAGGGTAAGAATGTATTAATAAAAATAACAGATGGCAATAATTATTTAAATAGTTTTTTTTCATTTACTACAGATACGTGGATTAGAGCTTATGACGAAATTTATACAGGAACTGAAGGTTCAACTGAGACTGAATATACAATACCCAAGCAGCAGTTTAGAGATGTTTATTATACACAATCTGGTGGACAGACGCAAACAAATGACATAAAAGCACAAACATTTAAATTAAAGTTACCTAAGTTAGAAAATGATACACTTGATGGAAATCATAATTTGAATGAATTCTTTAATGAATCAGCAACCAGTTTGACAGGTGAGAATGTTACAGTTGTAAGCGGTATTCCAATTGCTAAGACTAACAATGAAGATGAAAATGACATAAAAATTGGTATAAAACTTAAAAGTGCTAGTAATAACCAAGTTGCAGTAAGGATAGCAGATAAAAAATTCGATTATGGGTATGTTGATTCTGATAGTTTGAAATGGGATAGCCTTATCAATACTAATTTATCTAATTATACATATGCAAACATTAATGTTACTGGGAAAAAGTATATTTATTTATATGTAATAAACATGACTAACAATGAAAACATAATTATTGATGATATAGTTGTAACAAAATAATATTGTATGAGAGTGATTATGAAGAAAAGAATTTTTAAAATGACAATAGTATATTTGATAGCATTTGCGACTTTTTGTAATGCCGCTGTAGTATCAGATAATGATGGAGCGGCATTTGTGACCAAGGCAGAGTTTGAATCGCTAAAGCAAAATTTTGCAGAACAAATAATGAATTATAATACTTCAATTGATAGTAAAGTTGACGGTGCCATAGCTTCATATCTTGCTGGAGTGCGTTTAACAGAGGAACCAAAAAATTTATATGATGAATATGTCAAATATACAACAGTCAACCCAATATTTATGAATAGCATAAGTGTTGGCTCAGCTTCGACTAACCGTGTATTTATAAGGGCACTTATAACTGAACGACTTAAACTATGTAATAATTTGAAGACACTTACATTTAGAGGCGGAAGTTCAAGAGGTTACGTTATGTGCGGAATTTTTGATGACTTATCAACTTTCACTGTCGATTGGAATATTAAGTCTGTTAGATATTTAACAAGCGATACAAGAAATGTTGCATTTGGAACTATGGGTTGGACTAGTACAACAAGTTGGAATAGTTCTCAATACCCTGCGACTTATGGTACCTTTGAGTATTCACAGCAAAACACTGATGATACAGAAGGTAGTGGCACTAAATGGATATATCAATATAAGAATGGATTTAGAACACTAAAGTATTATGCTACAGAGTGTTATATAGATACAACTTTTGATTATTCGGGTTTATATTATGACAATCATGTTTTATCTGGAAGTTCAAATGCATATTTTGCTAATGATGGAAAGAAAATAACAAGAAAATTAACTGTATTATCGGTAAAAGCGAAGGGTGGGGATACCGCTACTGCTGGAACACCAATAACATCTACACAAACATCTGATGGAGCATATGTAGAAGCAAAATCAAACATTGTTAAAAACAATGATGGAATAAATTATCAAAACATATTCTTTTGCCTCGAAACAGATAAATCACTATATACTATAAATGAGGATTATGAAGGGACAGAAACTGATACCTATACTACATATACTATACCAGCATCAACTTTTACTGATACTTATACAAGTACAGCGGGAAGCCAAGTGCAGACAAATAATGTTACTTCAAACACTTTCAAATATGCGAACTTGTCAATGAATGATGAGATTAAAAATGCTTCAGAGTTTTGTAATAATGCAGCAACCATGATTACTGGAGAGCAAGTTAAGGTTGGCGGGGGAATGCCAGTAATTGAAACATATGATAATGACCAGGACTTAAATGTAAAACTTAAACTTAAATGCAATACTAATGCAGTATGTGAATTAAGATTTGCTGATAAACAATTTGAACTGGGAGTAGCACCAGCAGGTTCTTTATTAAAGACGATAGATGTTACTGCTAATCAGTCTAATTATGCAGATATAGATCTTTCATTAGGAAAGAAAGGACTTGTATATATGTTTGTTAAAAATAAGACAAACAATGATAGCGTAGAATTATTAGATTTTGACATTAAAGTTAAGTAGTTAAATGTAATTGAATAGAAGAATCGAAAGGGCGGAGAATAATGTTTTTCTTCGCCCGTTTTTTGTGCAAGATTTATCATTGTTCAAAATCTTCATTGACTTTTATTTTGGCATATAATATACTATAAAGACAATGTATTTACAGGAGGGAATATGTCAGTGTTAATTAATTTTAGAATTGATGAGAGCCTAAAAAGCAAGATGGATAAAGTGTGCAAAGATTTGGGGATTACCATGAGTGCTGCATTTAATATGTTTGCAAAAAATCTAGTTAATAATAAAAAAATTAGTTTTTCGTTAGATAAAAAATTTAAGTCAGGGATTAACCTTAAGTGTCTTTTTAGTAATTTGAGGGATGATAAAAGCTCATTATTTGTGAATGAAGATTTAAGTAGCGACAACGATGAATTGTTTATTGATAATAAGTATTATATAAACAAAATTGGAAATATAATTATGTTAATTCCAAAAGATGATTTATGGGCTGGTATTAGAGATAGTGCAGGCAATATGTCTGATGACTTTATGACAAGTAGAGAGCAAATATATGATATAGAGAGAGAAGAACTATGATTTACATGTTGGATACAAATATTTGCATATATGTATTAAAGAATAAAGATGATAAAGTACTGCAAAAGTTTTATAATTGTAATTTTGGAGATATTGGCATATCAAGTATAGTTTATAGTGAATTGGTTTACGGAGTGGAAAAAAGTTCAAAGAGAAATGAAAATTTAAAGAATCTTTTGAAATTCTTATCAGCAATTAAAATATATGATTATGACATTAATGCTTCAAATGAATATGGCAAGATAAGAAGTGAATTGGAAAAAAGTGGAAGCATCATTGGATCAATGGACATGCTGATTGCGGCCCATGCAAAATCTCAAAAAGCTATTTTGGTTACCAACAATATAAGGGAGTTTAGTAGAGTAAATGGATTGAAAGTTGAGGATTGGGTAGTTGATAAATAAATGGCAAGTACCTTCTTGATAAATGGGGAAGGATCCTATTATTCTTTCATAAAGATATTACAATAAAAACATAATAAATATAGTTTGAACTATATGGGCAGTTTTGCCCATTTTTTTGTTTAAAATATTAAAAAATGTGTATTTATTATATCTAAAATATGACTAAAATTTGTGCGAAACCCCCTATACTGACCCCCTATCTTTTTAACTTGTAAGGAAGTTGGTTCTTAACATATGCAGAATGGCAGTCAGCAGACGACCCCACATTGAAAATAGGTCGCAAAAACAAGATTTTTTAAGCAAGCGTATGTAGGTGTGAACCCAAAATCGTAGGGGCGAGCATTGCGAGCCCGCAGGTCGAAATCAATTAAATGGCTAAAAAGAGTAGAAAAATGTGGAAGAAGGCACTATGCCTTATTTTTGCGTT
>OMRR01000063.1 GCA_900313535.1 uncultured Eubacteriales bacterium | reverse complement strand
CTATCTCCTACATAATAACTATTCTTTGTTGGCACTTTCCCTTCCTTTATTCCTATTTTACTTATTCCTATGATTAGCTCTTCCCACTTAGCCCAAAACTCATATTCATTTTTACCTGAAACTAAATTATATTTTATGCAATTTGTTCCCTCACACCCTGAATTATCATACCAACCTTTAAACTCAAATCCGTCTTTTTTAACTACATATTTATCTGGCAATTCTATTTCAGTTGTTCCACTTTTTATATATTCTGAAGGTTCTAATATCCACTCACCATCATTCAAATGATAAGTTATGTGTGCTACACTTCCTTCTTTTTCAAAATTTGTAAAATATCCTGGATTACCCGTGCCATCATCTACTTTTCCATATATTTTTGTTGCATTTTTATATGTTGTATTTTCTCCACCTTTTATCTTACTACAACCACTGAAAACATTATCTGCATTTTGAACATTAGTAAAGCTAAACCCTTTGTTTGTTAATATAGTCGTCAATGAACTACATCCATTAAACATATCGCTAACATTTTGTAAATTCTCTGATGAAAAACTATATAAATTAACATTTTGCAATATGCTACAATTTTTAAACATTCCTTGCATGTTTTCAATATTTTTCCAATAAGCTTTTACTGTTGAATTAAATGTAATTGTTTTCAGCTTAGTACAACCACTGAACATATTTTGAGTATTCTTTATCTCAGAAAAATCAAATCCACTTAAATTAATTGACTCGAGGTTTTTACATCCCTCAAACAATCCTCTTCTTATACTCTCCCATTCTGTAGGCGTTCCACTATAATTTTTATTTTCATCTTCTTCGCCAGACCAAATCCTTAATGAGTCCTTATTGTTACCCATAAGTCCTGTATAATCTACGCCCAAATCTGTAACATTAATTAACTTTACCAATTCAAAACCTTCTATTGATACAATTTTTTCTCTTATATTTTCTCTGCTAAACTCATTAAACTCATATAATACTCTGTTATAACTAGAGTTAAAATTATGATTGTAAGCTATTTTTTCTATAACAAATTCATGACCCGTTGGAATAACTAACAATATCGTGAAAACACTTCCCTCAAAATTTGTGTATATATTAAATCCATTGGTATCTGGAGATTCACGATAGTTATATGTTTTTCCGTTATAAACCAAATCAGATTCTCCATATGACGAAGAATCTAGACAGGCAAAAATTATTTTAACTTTTTCAGCAGATGAGGCACCTACACAATTCATAAAATCAACAAAAGTATAATATCTATTTGCATTTCTATTATTTGCTGATTTTCGTGGTCTTAATGTTAAATTATTTAATATATGCTGTTTACTATTTTTAATTGTCCAAACTACTTCAATATAATCAATATCTGCAGCATAATCTGCTCCTATAGGAGTGGTATTTTCCATACTTTTTCTACCATCATTCCAATGTATGATATATGTTTTTATACTCATGCTATCTTTGTCATATCCATATACACACTTTTGAAGTTGTTCCGCACTATATATTTGTCCACCATTTCTATTTATTTTAAGAGGCGTTGTTCTTCCATACTCACTCTTTACCTCTATAGAAATACAATCATCTTGAACTCCTTGATATGGGTTATCCTTAAATACTGGGGTAAGTTTTATATCTACATCTAAACCTTTTGGTAATGTATCATATTGATTTCCATCATTTCCTCTCCATTCAACAAATTCCTTTTCTATATCTGATGCATAATCTCCAAGTGGAAGTATATATTCCTCATTAAAATATCTTGTACCATTTGTCTGCTCATAACCAAATGCAAATACGGCTGTCTCATCAAACTCTATAGCTGGATAAGCATTCCACAAATATTGCCCTATATGTGCATATATTTTATCTATCTTAGAGCTATCAAAACTAAACTCTGATCCTCCATTATAACCTTTAAGTCGTACACAATTATAAAACATCTGATTAGAATTAGTTACATTGCTTACATTAAACTTATTTGATACATATATTTTATTGAGATTATGACAATCATAAAACATATTAGACATATTTGTAGCATTGCTTGTATCAAAACTACTTAAATCAACTGTTGCAAGCGAAGCGCACATATAGAACATCCTTGAAAAATCAATTTGTCCATTTACTTTACAATTGTTTAGACCTTCTATACTACCTAACCTAGATAAACCACTAAATAAGTTCTGTGGTATTAAATTTATATTGCTCCCGTTTGGTGCAAATATTATAATTTCTTCATTGCTTACTTTATATGCTCTAAATCCGTCATTATTAAGTACTATCTCTTCTGCTACTGTTGGTAGACTTCCAGCCACCTGAAATGTTATCTTTGTAGGACTTATATCTCCAAAATCAGTTAATACATTATCAAGTGTGCTTCTACTGAAAGTGTGATTTTTGTTTCCACTTGTTGACTCCCATATAGCATAATATGTATCTCCATAACAAGCATGATATCTTGTATCAAGACCTGCTGGCATCAAACTATCTTTCTTATTGCTCCAGCCTATAAATCTCAACCCCTCATATGTTGGCTCTTCTACTTCCAATAAATCATTGTTCATTAATGTAAAACTCTTATATGTATTGCCATTTGAAAACTTTCCACCATTTGCATCATAACGGACACTGTGTGTCTCATTTGTTAATATACTAAAATCAGGAACATTTTTTGAAGATGTCCACTCATAATCATTTTTTCTATATACTTTATTTTCACCTCTATATATACCTGAAGAACTTTTTATATTTGTTTTAATTGCATATTTTTTATTCCTATCTAAAACAATTTCTGCATCCACTAACATAGTATTTAATAAATTATTTTCTATGTTAAATGAATTTGAATAAATTGGTGTCATATAATCTATATCAAAACTCATTTCTTCTGTTGTTAAATCTGTGCCGCTTTCTAGTTCATAAATTTCAATATTTATCGGTTCACTTTCTTCTCTATAATCTTCATTCAAAACTGTAAAACCATATATTTTTTCATTTTCCTTTTTCATGCTTTGACCATCTAATGTAAATACCCATTCTTCGTCTTTAACACCATCAGAACTTGGTTGTGTACACCAAAAATAATTATTATCAAAATTATAACGAGTTGGTTCAAAGTCCGATACCATAATACTCATGCTAACACAGTTATTTTTCATGGCTTCATATGAATAAATATTGATATAATCACACATTGATGAATCCTTTATGTAAAATCCACCATTTGTCGAAGATCCAGTCCACTCTTTAGGAATATTATCATTATAACCAACAACGCACATTTCGTGTCCATCTCCTTGGCTTGCATTCAATACTTGATTTGCACGGAATGTTTCATTGGTTTCATCTTCTTTGTACTGCATAATTTCCATAACCTTTGCTTGCCCCAAAATTATTGCTTTATGATCATTTATTGCTTCTTTCATTTTAACTATTTTTTCATCTGGAGTTAAGTAATCATAGTTGGCCCGCATTTCGTGCGCATTGTTAACCCTTGCGAGAGATTTGCTTCCATCGTTATATGGTAAAAATAAGCCTTTACTAATCCAATTAGCTTCAAAAGGTGCATACTTTTCCATTATTCCACCAACTTTACTCCAGTAAAAACAATCTGTATAATCACTAAATCCTAAACTTCCTGTGTATTCACCTCTTCCTACAATACTATTTTCTCGTCCTACTAATGGACTTATTATTCCATTTTGTTGATCAACAGCATGATACAATTCTGAAAAATCTAACTCTTTGTCATCAAAAATATTTTTAACATAATCATTAAAATGTATAAGCATATGTGATTCTGCTGATGCGACCATCGCAAACATTTCACAGAGCATACTGTGTTTTTGGTCTCTAAGCGAGGTTATACAATTTCTTCCATCAATATTTCTATAATAAACTTTGGGGGGTAAGGTGCCAGCAAAAATTATTGAATTTGTCGCTATTTGATTTAACTCTAAATTAGAAGAACTTGCTAAGCTAAATATTTTATCTAATTCTACTTCTGATAATGTTGCCATTTCACTTATTGTTGATATAGCAATTTCTTCCGCCTCACTTTTTGTTGTAATTTTTACTTCATTTATTTCTATCATTGAAATTGTGCTAATTTTATTTTCATAATCTTCTTTTACAATACTTGATTTTGTTGCAACAGTGATTTGTTTATCCACTTTAATCTCTTTACTTTTATTGTCTTCGTCTTTATTATCATCGTCTTTATTATCATCGTCTTTATTATCATCGTTTTTATTATCATCGTTTTTATTATCATCTTTAACTTCAGCTTCTGGTTCTTCCTTATTAGTTGGATTTGTTAAGCCTTCCTTATCATCATCAACATCTGACTCTGTTGACTTATTTACTTCTGTTACATAACCTGTACTAGAACCATTTATTTCTCCATTGTTGGTTGTATCAGTAGTATTAGTTACGTTAGTTGTATCAATTGAACTTGCTGCATCTGTGTTATTACTTACATTGCCTTCATAATCACTACCTGTATTATTAGTATCACTGATTTCACTAGTATTATTTGATGCTTTTTCTTTGTTATTTTCATTGTCATTTATATTATTAATATTATCATTCTTATTTTCATCTAAAATAGAGGTGTTGTTGATTTTGTTTTCATTAAAACTCTGCGCATTATCACTTGACATGTCATCATTAAAAGTATTAGGTTTTTCGTCTATTATGTCTCCCCCATCATCATTTAATAATAATGTTGTTTTCTCATATTTAAATTGCTCATAATACTTATGAGAAACATCTTTCGTGATTTCATTACTTCTCTCTGTTCGTTTCACTATAGAATTAGATATGGACATAGCAAAAGTGGACATACCATAATTTGATGTTCCCATAGCAATGATTAACAATATCGCAATACTCTTTTTACTAAACATAATACACCTCATTTTTATTCTTTATCATACTTTCATACACAAAGATAAGAAGGTTTTGGCTCCCACATCTTTGTCTTAATAATTTCTTAATATTTTAGCATTTTTGTGGCTAAAATTCAACTTATTTATTCTTCCATTTCCATATTTGTATCAAAAGTCCTCTCTTTTATAGTTAATTTCTTAAGGTTGTCTTGAAAAAGCATATTTTTTCTTTTTCAAGGCAAGGTACCCATTGGAACCTCTAAAGTTCGCACTTTTGAAAAACAATGTTTTCAAGTGCTCACTTTTTTGAAGTTCCCGTAATAACAAGGGGGGTAAATAAAAAAAGATGTATGAAAGAATCATACATCCCCTATTTTTTCAGACTCCTAAATCTCGACCCTACGATATTTTTTATGCAGCCTCTTTGATACCATGCTTCTCTGCATAACCTGTGAGGAACAATGTAAGTGCTCCGTCACCAGTAACGTTACAAGCAGTACCAAATGAATCTTGAAGTGCAAAGATTGCAAGGAGTGTACCAGTAAAAGTTGCAATTTGTTCAGGCGTAGCACCTGCATTAGCACACATTACAGACTCTACTATACCAAGTGAAGCCATAACTGTTCCACCAGGAACACCAGGTGCTCCAACTGCAAATATACCAAATAAAATAATGAAAAGAACCATAGTTCCAATTGATGGAAGTGTTCCAAACATAAACAAATGAATAATAAAGCAGAAGAATGTCTCAGTTAAAACTGATCCACAAAGGTGAATATTTGCAAAAAGTGGTATACCAAATCCTACTAAATCTTTTCTTAAAACTTTACTCTTATTTGCACACTCAAGTGCTACAGAAAGAGTAGCTGCTGAAGACATAGTACCTACTGCAGTAATATATGCAGGACCATAATGTCTGATAACTTCAAATGGGCTCTTTCCACTATAAGCACCTGCAACAAGGTATAAAACTGTAAGCCAAATATAATGACCTAACATAACTATGATAATTGCTTTAAGAAATACTGGGAACTGCTCTAAAGTTCCGTTATATCCAAGTGTAGCAAATGTTGTTGCAATATAGAATGGAAGTATAGGTATAACAATCTTATTTACTATATCAAGAACTATATTTTGGAATTCAGCAAGAAGGTCAATTGTATGTTGTGACTTTGTCCAAATTGCTGCAAGACCAATAACAATAGAAAGAACAAGTGCTGTTATAACTGGCATTACTTGTGGAATATTAAGTTGGAATATTGCCTCTGGGAGTGCTCTTTCTCCAACACCTTCCACTGAATTTATACCAAGATGTGGTACTATAGCATATCCAGCTGCTGCAGACATTGTAGCTGCAAGTATAGATGATACATAAGCAATAATCAATGCAACACCTAAAAGTTTTCCAGCATTTTGTCCCATCTTAGTTATAGATGGACAAATGAATCCAAGAACTATAAGTGGTACACAAAATGAAACAAATTGTCCCATAAGTCTATGAGCACATACTATAACTTGCATTAAATTTCCAGCAAATGCAATCTCTTTAGCATTCCATGCCCACATTCCGATAGCACCACCAATTACGATACCAAGTAATAATTTTAATGGTAAAGGTAAACCCTTCTTCATAAAATAAAACCCCCTTTAAGTTTTTATTATTTTTGAAATCTTCAAAACAATCACTTACTAAAGATTTCCATACACTTTAATACTACTACAAAATCTATAAAATAGCAATAAAAATGTCATTTTTTCTTAATAATTTTACTCGTTAATTGCCTTCTCAATATACTCCCTAAACTGTTCCTTAGGTCTTCCACCAACTATATAATTCTTAATCTTTTTATCCTTCCCCACTATGCACGTAGTTGGTATTCCTATCAAATTGAATTTAAGTGCATATATATTTTCTTCATCATAGCCAATAGGGAAGGTATAAAACTCATTTTCAACAAGGAAATCTTGAATTGCTTCCTTGCTCTCCCCTTCATTTACCATTACAAATTCAATCCTATCTCCATACTCTTCATAAAGGCTTTGCAAAGATGGCATTTCTTCTCTGCAAGGAGGACACCAAGTTGCCCAAAAATTAATTAAAGCTGGTTTATCTATACTACTTAAATCAAATGTTTCATCTTTATTAGTTTGCGCCACCACATTTGGCATTTCGATACCTTCACGCAAATTATAATTCGTATTGTCATTATTCTCTACAGTATTTTCAACCCCTTCACTATCAGCAAGAGAAATATTTTTCTTACATGACGAACTAATTAAAAGCAAAAACATCATAGCAAAAATAATTATTTTTTTCATACTCTAAAATCTCCTAAATATACAAAATAACTAATATATCTATTTTATCACATAATTAATCATATTGAAATGAAATTATTTTTCATGTATAATTAATGTATTAGGAGGTAGATTATGAAACTAATGTATATTATAGTGCGTCAGGATAACGAAACTGATGTAGTAAACTCTCTTATAAAAGAAAACTTTAGAATTACTAAACTTGCTACATCTGGGGGGTTTTTAAAGCGTGGTAATACAACTTTATTTAGTTGTGTAGCTGATAATGAAGTTAATAAAGCCATAGATATCATTAAACGCGAATGTGGTAAACGCCAAAGAATTCAAGTTGAAATGCCAATCAACTTACCATCAACTGCCATCAATTACACTACTATTCCTACCTCTATAGAAATCGGTGGTGCAACTATTATAGTCACAGATGTGTATAAATTTGAAAAGTTTTAAATTAAATATAAAAATTAAAAAGTGACACTCATCAAGTGTCACTTTTTTTATCTATTTGTCCCTTTGAAAAATAACGCCAAGGTACCTGGTCCTGAATGTGCTCCAATCAATGATCCAATATAGGTAATTATTTTTACCTCTTTTCCGCAGTAATTTTTAATAATATCTTTTAATGCTATTGCATCTTCTTCACAATCACCATGCGAAATGAAAATTGGTGTATCATCATCTATAATCGTTTCTTTCAATTTGTCAGCTAAGGTTTGTATAGATTTTTTTCTACCCCTTGCCTGACTCATTTTAATCAAATGTCCATCATTGTCAACATGCAATATCGGCTTTATATCGAGTGCTCCTCCGATTATTGCTGTAGCTGCACTAATACGTCCACCTCTTTTTAAGTACACAAGATCTCCTACTGTAAACCAGTGGCAAATACTTAATTTTTCATCATCAAGTGATTTAGCATTTTCTTCTATTGAAATTCCTTTTTCTCTATTGACAAATGCTTTATATACAAGTAAGCCCTCTCCAGCAGATGCAGAAAGAGAATCAACAACATATATCTTTCTATCTGGATATTTTTCTTTTAACTCATCAGCTACAAGTCTACCATTGTTATACGTAACACTTAATCCACTTGAAAATGAAACGTACAAAATGTCCTTGCCACCTGCAAGTGCTTTTTCAAATACATCTTCAAATACAAATTCATTTACTCCAGATGTCTTGACAATCCTACCATTTCTCATTTCATTATAAAATTCGTTTAATGGCATATCACCATCAAGCCTTTCTTCATTGTTGTCAGTAAACATAAATGGCATCCTAATTGATTGCACATTCCATTCTTTAAGTACACGCTCTGGTATATCACACGCTGAATCTGTAATTATCACATAATCTTCTTTCATGTAGGTTATTATATCATAAATTAACTACTTTTTAAACATTAAGTTCTCTTCTATAGTTTTCGAGGGCATCTTTTTGTGCCTTGTTAAGGTTAGTTGGTACATTTACAACTATCGTTACATATTGGTCACCGCGAGTATTAGGATTCTTTAAAAGTGGCACTCCCTTGCCTTTTAATCTCATTTTTGTGTCGCTTTGAGTTCCTGGTTTTATTGTTAGCATCACATCTCCATCAGCTGTCTTTACTTTTGTCTCTCCACCAAGAACTGCTGTAGGATAATCTATTGACACCGTAGAGAAAATGTTTACTCCCTGTCTCTTAAGTATTGGGTGTTGTGCTACAGTCACATTTACAAGTAAATCACCTCTTGGTCCACCATTTTCTCCTGGATTCCCAGCACCTGTAAGTCTAACTGATTGACCGTTATCTATACCCGCCGGTATATTAACTTCAAATGATTTTTGAATTCTATTATAACCAGTACCATTGCAATCGTGGCAATGTTCTTTTATAACTTTTCCTGTACCATTACAATCTGGACACGCAGACACTGTCTGCATTACACCAAATGGAGTTCTCTGTTGAATTGTCACTTGCCCTCTGCCACCACACTTACTACAAGTTACTGGGCTCGTACCTGCTTTTGCTCCACTTCCGTGACAAGATTTACACTCTTCTTCATAAGGAATAGTTACCTGTTTCTTAGTTCCCTTCATCGCTTCATCGAATGTGATAGTGACTCTCGTTCTCAAGCTCTCACCCTGTCTTGGTCGATTGCTCTTCCTACT
>OMRR01000054.1 GCA_900313535.1 uncultured Eubacteriales bacterium | reverse complement strand
GCAAAACGAGCAGAAAACAAAGGCAAGGTTATCGTAGCTCTATTACCAGATACTGGTGAGAGATACTTATCCACACCAATGTTTTCAGATTAAATAATTATGATAGAAAATACAGAAAGTATAACAGCAAAAATATGTTCTTTTATTCGTGCATATCATTCTAATTATGAAAAAAATAAAATATTTGACGACTATCTTGCTTATGAATTAATGGGCAAAGAAGAATATGAAGAGATTGGCCAACTAATTGAACATAATTATAATAAAAATCTTTTTGATGTAGCATATAATTTTAGTAGTAATAAAATCAAAGAAACCTTGAATGAGTATTTTTCTCCTATTCCATTGTCGCGTGCAGCATTTGCTGAAAGAGAGTTGGCTATATTCGCTTGGGATAGAGGGGAATGCCAATATGTTATTTGTGGCGCTGGAATGGATACATTTGCATTTAGAAATACTAATGAGAAAATTAAAATATTTGAAATAGATCATCCTGATACACAAAAATACAAACTAGAAAAAATTAAAAAACTCGAATGGAACATTCCAAAAAATGTCAAATATGTTGCAGTAGATTTTTCGAAAGACGATATGATGGAAGAACTTATCAAAAATGGTTTTGACATTATTGCACCAAGTTTTTTTACTATACTTGGAGTAACATATTATCTAACTTTAAACACATTTGAAGAAACAATTAAAAAAATTAGCTCAATTTCATCTTTTGGAAGCAAGTTAATATTTGATTTTCCAGACAATACAACTTTTAATAAAAATGTAGCAAATAGGGTAAAAGTACTTGCAAACATAACTGCTTCATTAGGAGAACCAATGGAATATGGATATTCAATATCCGAAATTGAGAATGCGTTAAATCGTCACAGTTTCTTAATTGATGAACATTCAACACCAAAAAAAATTCAAAAGAGGTTTTTTAACAATAGGACGGATGGGCAAAGTGCCTATGAAAACATTCATTTTATATTAGCAAAAAAGAGTACAAATTATAATGAAAGTTATTACTTAAATATTTAAGGAGGTTGTCAATATGGAAAAAATAGCAAGTTTTAATGTAAATCATGACAAATTAGAAAAAGGAATGTATATTTCAAGGCTTGATGGAGACATAGTTACCTATGACATAAGAATGAAAAAACCAAATGCCGGAGATTATCTCGCAAATCCTGAAATGCATACATTTGAACATCTTTTTGCAACTTATGCTAGAAATAGTAAATATAAAGATTCAGTAATTTATGTTGGGCCAATGGGCTGTAGAACTGGATTTTATCTTTTACTTCGTGACAATATAAGTAGCGATGATGCAATAACTCTCGTCAAAGAAAGTTTTGATTTTATATCAAAATTTGAAGGTGAAGTTCCTGGCAGTAAAAAAGAGGAATGTGGCAATTATAAAGAGCATGATCTTGAAGGAGCAAAAAAAGTTGCTATAGACATGCTTGCTGTTCTTAAAAATTGGAATAAAGAAAACTTATTATACAAAAAATAACAAACACGAAAAAGTGAGGTAATTTAATGTCAAACTATAATAAAATCGAATCGGCAGTAATTCATGGTGGAATATATGGCGATAAAACTACTGGGGCTGTAAATGTTCCGATTTATCAAACAGCTACTTATGAGCAAAGTGGACTTGGTGAAAATACAGGTTGGGAATATTCAAGAACGGGTAATCCTACAAGAACATCTCTTGAAGCATTAATAGCGGAACTCGAGTGTGGTAAAAAAGGTTTTGCATTTGCATCCGGTATGGCTGCGATAACAGCAGTGTTAAGTTTATTTAAAAAAGACGATAAAATAATTATTTCAAGTAATGTATATGGCGGAACTTTTCGTATTCTTGATAAAATATTTAAAAATTTTAATATCAAATATGAGATAGTTGATACAACAAATCTTGATTTGTTAGAAAAAAGTATTGATGTAAATGTAAAGGCAATTTTTATTGAAACACCTGCAAATCCACTTCTCACAATTACTGATATAGCAGGCGTTGTAAACATTGCAAAAAAACACAATATACTTTCTATAGTTGATAATACTTTTATGACACCATATCTGCAACGACCTATTGAACTTGGAATAGATATAGTTATACATAGTGCTACAAAGTATCTTGGCGGTCATAGTGATATTGTTGCAGGACTTGTAGTTGTAAAAGAAGATACATTAGCAGAAAAAATAGCATTTATACAAAATGCAACTGGTGGAATTTTAGGACCTTTTGATTCGTTTTTACTTATTAGAGGGATTAAAACTCTTGCTATAAGAATGGATAGACATGTCGAAAATGCCGAAAAAATTGCATCGTTCTTGCAAAACAACAAAGCTGTAAAAAAAGTTTATTATCCTGGTTTAAAGGATTTTGTTGGTTATGAGATAAATAAAAAGCAAGCAAAAAATGGTGGTGTAATGATGTCATTTGAACTATATGAAAATTGCGATATAAGAAAATTTTTCAAGTCTCTTCATTTAATAGCTCTTGCTGAAAGTCTTGGTGGCGTAGAAAGTCTTGTGTGTCATCCTGCAAGTATGACACATGCGTCTATTCCGAAAGAAATAAGAGATAAAATTGGAATTACAGATGGTTTGATACGACTATCAACAGGTATTGAAAATATTGATGATTTAATATTTGATTTGAATCAAGCAATTGAGAAGAGCGAGGTATAATATGGCATATTATGAATCTATGCAAGACTTGATTGGTAATACTCCCATAGTAAAACTTTCACATATAGATTTACCAGAAAATGTAAGCATATTTGCAAAATTAGAATTATATAATCCAAGTGGTAGTGTCAAAGACAGAATTGGTAAATATATGATTGAAGATGCGGAGAAGAAGGGACTTTTAAAACATGGCGGAACTATAATTGAGGGAACTGCAGGCAATACTGGTCTTGGTATTGCATTTGCAGCTTTAAACCGTGGATATAAAGTTATTTTCGTTGTGCCAACAAAATTTTCAGTAGAGAAACAAACTCTTATGAGGGCTCTTGGAGCAGAAATTATTAATACACCTAGAGAAGAAGGAATGCTTGGTGCCTCAGCAAAAGCAGAAGAATTATTAAATTCAATCCCTAATGCTATTGCCCTTCGCCAATTTTATAATATGGCTAATCCTCTTGCACATTATGAAACTACAGGACCCGAAATCTATAAAGATTTAAACGGAAGAATTGATTATTTTGTAGCAGGTGCTGGTAGTGGCGGAACTTTCTCTGGTGTGGTAAAATATTTAAAAGAGCAAAACCCAAAAATTAAAGCTATACTTGCTGACCCTATTGGATCAACAATGGGTGGTGGAGAACATGGTGATTACAACATTGAAGGAATTGGAAATGATTTTATAGCAGACACTATGGATATGTCTCTAGTAGATGAAGTTATAAAAGTAGATGACAATGGTGCATTTAGCGGTTCAAGAGAACTCGCTAAAAAAGAAGGAATACTTGCAGGTTCATCATCTGGCGCAGCATTTTCCGCAGCAAAAAAATTGATTGCAAAAGGTGCAAAAGGAAATGTTGTTATCATACTCCCAGATCGCGGAGATAGATACTTTAGTAAAAATCTATATGAATAGAATGCAAAAGAAATACTTCGCAAATTTAAAATATCGAGGTTGTATCATATGATATTATCAAAAAACATAATTATAAATGACATTGAGATTGATGTCGAAAAATTATTAAGCATTATTAAGCATAATAATGAAGATATGGTCATAATTGATATAAGAAGTGAATATGAATATGCTCATGGAAGATTGCC
The DNA here is from genome assembly GCA_900313535.1 of uncultured Eubacteriales bacterium. Lineage (GTDB taxonomy): Bacteria > Bacillota > Clostridia > Lachnospirales > Lachnospiraceae > UBA3633. The sequence continues at coordinate 1,741 of OMRR01000054.1, read as the reverse complement.
AAAAAGCATTCATATAGATTATAATGACATTAAAAGTGGTTTAATTATAGATGAAAATAAAAATTATGTTGTATATTGTGCTAGAGGTAAGGTGAGTGAAAAATTAGCAAAAGAATTCCGTGACAAGGGTAACACTAATTTTTACAGTTTAAAAGGTGGTTTTAATGCTTACTTGCTTTATATGTTGAGAAATGACAATAAATCAAATGATGAACCTAATAGAACTAAAGAAATTGAAAAAAGTATACAAAAAATATTTTATTCTCGTTTTATATCTAAATTTCTTAAGGCAATAAAAGAATATGATTTGATACATGAAAATGATTCAATTGCTGTATGTATATCTGGTGGTAAAGATAGTTTTTTAATGGCTATGCTATTTAAGGAACTTAAAAAATGGTCAAAAATTAAATTTGATGTGCAGTTTATCTGTATGGATCCAGGTTATAGTAAATTTAATAGAACCTCAATTGAAGAAAATGCTAAATTACTAGGATTGACTGTTAGATTTTTTGAAACAAATATTTTTGACTCAGTACTTAATGTGGAAAAGTCACCTTGTTACTTGTGTGCAAGGATGCGAAGAGGATATTTGTATTCATTTGCCAAACAGTTGTTGTGTAATAAAATTGCTCTCGCACATCATTTTGATGATGTAATTGAAACTGTGCTTATGGGGATGTTATATGGTGGACAAATTCAATCAATGCAACCAAAATTGAAAAGTAAAAACTTTGATAATATGGAACTAATTAGACCTATGTATTTAATAAGAGAAGAAGATATCATTAAGTGGAAAGAGTACAACAGATTAAACTTCATACAATGTGCTTGTAAATTAACAGATACTTGTTCAACCATAATAAACAATGAAGCTAAATCTAAAAGGCTTGAAATTAAAAATCTAATAAGAGATTTAAAAGTCAAAAACGGTAATGTTGAGAAAAATATTTTTAAAAGCATCCAAAACGTACAACTTGATACGCTTTTATCTTATAAGAGCAAAGGTGTAGAACATTCATATATAAAAGAGTATGATTTATAGATTACGAAAAAGGTTATGTGTCAGTAGAAGGAGAAATTTATGAAATTATATTTAGGTTTAAAAGATAATATAATTAATTTTATCAACAATTTATTTGTTTATTTATTTCCCAATTTCTTTGAGAGTAAGCCACCCTGTAAAAACGAAATGGATGATAACGATAAAAAACTAAAAACATTAAAAAGGGAATTGCAAATAATTTTAGAATACATAATTGATGACGAAAACCAAATCAGAGAGGATATAGAAACTTATTTTAGTAACATTTCCCAAATCAAAGATTTGATTATGTTGGATGTTAAGGCAGGGTTCGATGGCGACCCTGCTGCAACATCTCTTGATGAAGTTATCTTATGTTATCCTGCTTTTACTGCCATAAGCATTTATAGACTTGCACATCCATTATATGATATGAATATAAAAATAATTCCTCGAATTATGACTGAATACGCTCACGAAAGGACAGGTATTGATATTCATCCTGGTGCAACTATTGGGAAAAGTTTTTTCATAGACCACGGTACTGGTGTTGTAATTGGTGAGACAACTAAAATTGGTGACAATGTAAAATTATATCAAGGAGTAACTTTAGGTGCTCTATCTACAAAAGGCGGTCAAAAACTAAGAGGTCAACAAAGACATCCAACCATTGGCAACAATGTAACAATTTATGGCAATGCAACTATTCTTGGCGGT
>OMRR01000006.1 GCA_900313535.1 uncultured Eubacteriales bacterium | reverse complement strand
TAATTATTTATCTTGTCATCATCCAAATCTACAACATTATCGAATGATACAAAATCCGAATGCGAAGAAGCGTGAGTAGGCATTTTTTCTTTACCCACTTTTGTATATTTATCTATTCCATAACGAATAAGATTAAGTACCTTGAAATCTATAATTTGAGGTGTACAATTTCGTGGTATTATTTCATCATTCCCCTTTTTTATGATGGCAAAAAACTGCCCCTCCCCCAATGAATTGAATGGCCACATTTTGTCCATTTTAATTAATTTCAAATCGCCATACTTATCAACAACATAGTTTATATTCTCCTCATCCTCCTCTATAGAGAAAGTACAAGTACTATATATTATCTCTCCACCATTTTTAAGCATTTTATATGCAAAGTCCAAAAGTTCTTTCTGAGTCTTCGCACAAGATTTAACCAGCACTTCGCTCCACTGATCTCTCGCTTCTTTGCTCTTTCTAAACATCCCTTCGCCACTACAAGGAGCATCAACTATCACCTTATCAAAGTACTCTACAAAATTATTAGCTAATTCTGATGCGGCATTGCATGTGATTGCTACATTGTCAAACCCCATTCTCTCAATATTTGATAAAAGGATTTTAGATCTTTTAAAATCAATTTCATTAGACACTAAAAATCCTCCTAACTCTTTATCAAGCGAATATAATGTTTCTATTGACTTACCACCCGGGCTTGCACAAAGGTCTAAAACTACATCTGATGATCTTATTTCTATGCTATTTATGACAGAAAACGCACTTGGCTCCTGTATATAAAATAATCCAGCATGGTGCAGTGGGTCTTTCCCTAAAGAAATACCTCTTTCAAACAATTCATTTTTGTCGTACTGTAAATATGCATAATTATCATTTCTATATATTAATTTTGCATTGAACTTATTAATTAAAAAATCTAAATCTATACTTGATTTGCCTAATTTCTTTAAATTAACTGTCATCCCATGTGTTTCAGGCTTTTCAAATGACTCCAAATACAATTGATATTTTTCATCCCCAAGATTTGCTCTTACTCTATCAAGAAACTCTTTTTTTATTTCATTTAACATAATATTAAAATATCAAAAGTACAAAAAAAAGCAAGACCGAAGTCTTGCTATTTTCAAACAACTACTATTTCTTCTTAGCTACTTTCTTCTTAGCTGGTTTCTTAGTTGCTTTCTTTGCTACTTTCTTTGTAGCTTTCTTAACAGTCTTCTTAACTGCTTTCTTAACAGTCTTCTTAACTGCTTTCTTTACAGCCTTCTTAACAGGCTTCTTAGCTGCTTTCTTTACTACCATTTTCTTTACCTTCTTTTCTTTATTTTTTGTTGTAGCAGGTTTCTTTGCTACAGTTTTCTTAGCAACTTTCGTTGCGGGTTTCTTATTTGATGTTTTCTTACTCGCAGGAGCTTTCTCCTTACCTTCTGCAGAAATTCCTGCAAATATCATTTCAAAAGCTTTTTGTAAATCTGTTAAATTGTAACCATTATCCATAAATTCCTCCTACGAAATCTTATATAAAAATTATAGCAAAAAATAAATATTTGTCAATAAAAATGAGCAAAAAAATTATTATTTTTTTCTTACAAATTTTGCTTTACAAAATCATTAAAATATAAAAATAATTTTTTAATTAGTGAAATAAAATTATCGAACAAACCAAATTTGTATAAACTAATTATAAACACACCAACTGGAATTGAAAAAATAAATCCGACAAAGCCATATAATTTAAATCCAATAAATAAAATTAAAATTGTAACTACACCATTAAGCCCAAAACCTGTACTCATAATTCTATTTTGAATTACATTTCTAATAAATTGTATAATCAAATATGCAAGTAATAAGATCAATGCATTAATTAACTTGCCCTGTATGATAGAATATACAAACCATGGCCACAAAAATAATCCCGAACCAAATATTGGAAGTGCATCAACTATAGCAATTAACACTGACAAGAATATAGGGTGTTTTACCTTTATTAACAAAAATGCTATCAAAAGCACCATAATTACAAGCCCTATTATTATAATTTGTGCCTTAAGCCAACCATTAAATACATATATTACCTCTTCTTTAAACTTCCTATACAAATCATGTACTGATTTTGGCAATATAATCTTTGCTTTTTCTCTATACACATTATTATCAATAATTAACACATATGCAGATAATATTACAAAAATAATATTGACTATTACTACGGGTATATTCTTTAAAAAATTAACTGAAAAATTAATAACCGGTGTAGATACACTGTTAATTAGTGTTCTAGCATTTTCATATGTGAGAGTAGGTATTGATATCTCCCTCACACTTATTGCAAATGGTAATTTTAACAATAAAGAATTTATCATCCCCTCAGTCTCTTTAATGAAATGATTTATATCATAAGTTATAGTACTGATGTTCACTATCACTCTCAATACTTCATTATAAACAGCTTGAATTATTAAATATAAGAATCCCAAAATCAATGTGGTGACTAGTATTACTATTATTAGAGATATCCTCCTACGTGACACATTAAATTTATTTTCAATCTTTGTCACAAAACTATTTGATATTAAAGATATTATAAAACCAAGTATCAAAGGCATAAAAAACATCAAAAGCTTAGGTAAGTATCTTATTATGACATAATAGAGTGCAATATAAATAAATACTGCAATTAAAAGGTTAGTCAAATCAGCAACTTTAACCTTCTTAGCAATTTTCAGTTTTCTTTTATTTAAAATTTCTTTCATATATTTACCCATGTTATGTTTTTTTGCGCTTTAAACCATGTGATTTGCCTCTTTGCATAATTTCTTGAATGTTGCTTAATCAATGATATTATATCACAAAGTTTCTTTTTCTCATTTCCATCAATAAGCGATAAATCCTCTATCAAATCATGGGTATTGCAAAAATCATATAATTCGCTATAGCCGATACTTCTCATGGCATTTGTGTCTTTGCCTATGCCCATCTCAATCAGTTTTTTAACCTCTTGCAATAAGCCGGCACCAATCATATTGTCAACTCGTTTATTAATTTTTTCATATAGTTTTTCTCTATCCATATTTAAAACATAAAACTTATAATCATACTTACTATCCTTTTTTTTCTCCATCTCATTATGTTTTGATATTGGATATCCATGTAAATTATAAAACTCTATAGCGCGGATCACCCTTCTTACATTTTCCATTGGTATAGTATCCGCAGATGCCCTATCTATCTTCTTTAGCCTATCATACAAATACTCAATTCCATTACTATCTAATTCTTCATATAATTTTTGTCTAGTCTTCTCTACTTCGATCTCATCTTCTTCTAAAAACTCTGTATCATATAATACTGCCCTTATATAAAATCCTGTCCCACCAACTAAAATTGGCAATTTACCATCAGACAATATCCTTTCTATATAATGATTTGCCATGTCTTTAAATTGTTTTACGTTGAAGTTAACATTTGGCTCTATCTCATCAATCATGTAATGTCTGATGCCTTGCATCTCCTCAATAGTTGGCTTAGCTGAACCTATATTTAGATACTTATATATTTGTATTGAATCAAGCGAAACAATCTCTCCATTATTCTTTTTTGCTAAATCAATCGCATATTGTGTTTTTCCAACTGCAGTCGGCCCTGCAACTACAATTAACTTGTTCTTCACTTCAAATCCTTCTCAATCTCTTTTAATAGAACTCTAATAATATCATTTTCTTTAATCTTTTTAATGATTATGCCTTTCTTAAACAATACTGCTTCATTAATACCACCTGCTATACCTATGTCTGCCTCTTTAGCCTCCCCTGGACCATTCACTGCACAACCCATTATAGCGACTTTATAACTTTTCTTGCTTGATTTTTTTAAAAGATTATCAAACTTGCTACCATTTAAAATATCTTCTACTTCACTTGCTATCTTAACTATATCTATGTTTGTTCTAGCACAAGTAGGACAGGATACAAGTTCAATACCTTCCTTTCTTATTCCTAAACTCTGCAATATTTTTTTCGCTGTATATATTTCTTCTACTGGATTGCCTGTAAGGCTAACTCTCATTGTGTCACCCAAACCTTCATAAAGTAAAACTCCAAGTCCGACTGCAGATTTTATATTTCCAGATTTTATAGTTCCAGCCTCAGTGATACCTATATGAAGTGGATAATCATATTTTTTTGCAAATAACTTATATGCCTCTATAGCCATCAAGACATTTGAAGATTTAATTGACACTACTATATCATTATAATCATACTTTTCAAGTAATCTTATATTTTCTTTTGCAGAATCAACTAGTCCTTTTTCAGTTACATGGCCTTCATATTTTGAAAGTATTTTTTTACTAAGTGAACCACTATTAACACCTATTCTTATTGGTATATTTTTCTTTTTGCAAATATCAGCAACTTTTTTTATCTTTTCTTCATCACCTATATTGCCAGGATTAATTCTTATTTTATCAATGCCTCTCTCTGCTGCCATTATGGCTAACTTATAATCAAAATGAATATCAGCTACAAGTGGTATATGTATAGCACTCTTTATTTTTTCTATAGCCTTTGCACTTTTTTCATCAGGTATACTAACCCTCACAATCTCACAACCGGCATTTTCAAGTTCAATTATTTGTTTTACTGTATTTTTTACATCATAAGTTTTAGTATTGCACATTGACTGTATAATTACATTATTGCTATGGCCAATACTTATTTTTCCAATTTTGACTTTTTTTGTTTCTTCTCTTTTTCGCATGATAACATTTCCTTACTTCTTATTGACCTGTGATATTCTATAGCGAACCTATGTGTCTCATCTTGAATCTTTGTAATTAGTTTAAATAACTCTTTGTACTCATGTAAATCTATCTCTATACCATTATAGACGAGTCCTCTCGTCCTATGACTGTCATCTTTTACCATTCCTATAGCTGGTATATCTATTTGATATTTCTTTAGAACTTCTTCCACAACAGATACTTGACCAAGTCCACCATCTATAAGAAATATTGATGGCAAATTATTAAACTTAGAATCATCTTTAATATATCTTTCAATTCTTCTTGTTATAACTTCTGCAAGTGAAGCATAATCATCTGGACCAGTTACTGTCTTTAATCTAAATTTCCTATAATCATTCTTTTTAAATCCATTGCCTTCCCACACAACCATTGATGCTACACTAAGTACCCCTGATGTATTTGATATATCATAAGACTCTAGTCTCCTAATCTCATCAAGTCCAGTCATCTTTTTTAAATCGTCATATGCTATGGCAAGTTCCTTTTCCTCTCTTACATACTTTGACACCTTTTGGTCATACTGTATTTTAGCATTTAGGGATGCAAGTTTCACTAATTTATCTTTACTACCTCTCTTTGGTGATACTAACTTGCACTTTTTTTTATCTCTTGATAACCACTCATCAAACAACTCTTTCTCTTCTATATCTAAAGGTATCCATATTTCCTTTGGCAAAAAGAATGTCTCATTATAATATTGCTTTAAAAAACTTGTTATGACCTCAGAATCACTATCTCTTTCATCTATATTTACAATATTGGTGTTTCTATCAATTATATTGCCATCTCTAACTTCGAAAATTTGAATCATGGCAATATCTTTTTCTCTATACATTCCGATAATGTCTTTGTCAAATTCTTCTTTACTGTCGATTTTTTGCTTTTCAGTTATTTCATTGATAGTGCGTATCTTATCTCTACACTCAGCCGCCTCTTCAAATTTGTTTTCATTTGAGAAAGCTAGCATTTTATCCTCTAGTTCTTTGATTATATATTTTGTATTTCCGCTTAAAAAATCCTTTACTTCATTTACATCTTTCATGTATAATTCTTCATCTCTATTGACACATGGTGCATTACACATTTTTAAATGATAGTAAAGGCAAGTTTTATAATTTGTTTTCTTTTCATTATTTAAATCTAATTTGCAAAGCCTTAGTTTATAATTTTGCTTAATATAAGTTAGTGCCTCTTTGACTATCCCGCCAGACATATATGGTCCAAAATATGTAGCCTTGTCCTTCCCCTTCCTATGAACCATAAACACTCTTGGAAATTTCTCATCTGTAGTTATTTTTATATATGGGTAGTTTTTGTCATCCTTAAGTAAAGTATTATATCTTGGTCTATACTCTTTGATAAAATTAGATTCCAATATCAAACTTTCTAACTCATTATCAACAACAATATATTCAAAATAATCAATATTTGCCACCATCTGTTCTATCTTTGATGTCTTTTGATACGAATCAGAAAAGTATTGCTTAACTCTATTCTTTAAATTTTTTGCCTTTCCTACATAAATAACTTCTCCATCACTTTTGTGCATTAGGTAAACACCTGGAGAAGTCGGGAGTTTCTTTAATTCATTTTCTATATTAAAATCTGACATTAATCCATGAAAGCATCCCACTTATATACGCCACCTTGTTGCCATACAAGCCATTCTTCAATTCCTGCCTCTTCCACTGCTCGTATTTGCTCTTTATACTCATTTACATCATAAGACTTATGTTCTGGAAGCCATATTGCTGTAAACCCTTGTAGCCATGGTCTTACCTGTCCATAATGTGCAAAATTATCATATGTTTTCTCAATTGTGTTTTTAGATGTTTCAAGTGCATTTTTTATCGCCTCATATGGATATAAATCAGGGATGTCTAAATTGAATGTCTTATTTGCATAGTGTGATGGGTAAACCATGGGGCATAGATAATCAGAATGTTTAAGAAGTGTTTGATACTCTTGACCTATAGAGTTCTGATCTTTATAAGAATTCATTATTGAACCAAATACATCTATAGAAACAAATATGTTTTCTGGTATTAGCTCTAAATATATATCTTGAGCAAGTTCAGTAATCATATCAATTTTTGTCCTGTTTTTAGTCTCTTCTTCACTAAAAACTACATATCTCATGCCAGCATCAGCAGAAAATCTAAAATAGTCATATTGAACTTCATCAAAACCAGCCTTGGCGCATCCCTTCCCTATCTCTACTAAATACTTCTTTACTTCTTCATTATAAGGATTCAACCAATAATATCCAGTATTATCTCTATAATACTTTCCATCTTTTCTATGCACGGCAAGTGTTGAATCAAGCTTTGTGATATAATTATCAAGGAAAGATGAAACTCTTGCTATAAGATATATGTCATTATCTTTACACAATTTAACAATTGCATCAATATCTTTTATCTGTGGCTCAATAGTTTTCTTACTTTTCACAAAATCATTGTCCATTCTAAAAGTAATTCTACCTATTTCATCTTTGACATCAACAACTATTGCATTTATACAAGATTTTTTTATGTTTTCAAAAATGGGATTAAATCTTTCTTCATTTCCAACTACATATGCAGGGAGGTATATCCCCTTAATTTTTTTTGCTTTCCTTGTTCGCTTTGCAACTAATTCTTTGATTTTTTCTGCAACTTGGAAATCTCTATCTTTCTTCGTAACCACTTTTGACCTTGGCTTTGTATCTATATCTTTTTCAAAAGAAAATGCTATAGCATCTTTTGCCTCAGTTTCTACAACTTCAACTCCATACTTTATTATTTGCTTATTTTGGCAAGAAGAAATAATTGGCATTGAGACCAACAATATATTTACTATTATTTTTTTTAAAGCCTTCTTCATCTATTTATTTCTCTGTCTAAATATCTCATATAACAATATCCCTGTCGCCACCGATACATTAAGTGAATCTATATGTCCCTTCAATGGTATCTTAACTACAAAGTCACATTTCTCTCTTACAAGTCTTGAAACTCCTTTTCCTTCACTCCCTACTACGAGACCAATACTTCCCTTTAGATTTGTCTTTGTCATCTCACTTCCATCCATATCAGCACAGGCAAACCACAAACCCTTATCCTTCAACTCATCTATTGTCTTACTTAAATTTGTTACTCGTGCTATGCGCATATATTCACTTGATCCTGCAGATGCAGATACAACTTTCGCTGTAACCATAGCTTGATTTCTATTCTTAATTATTATGCCATGAGCACCTACACATTCAGCTGAACGAATTATTGCTCCAAAATTATGTGGGTCTTCTACTTCATCTAATAACACAATAAGTGGATCTTCATTCTTTTCTCTAGCGTAATCTAAAATGTCTTCTACTTTTACATATTTGTAATCTTCTACTTCAGCAATTATTCCTTGATGAGACATTGTACTTGCCATATTGTCAAGTTCGTCTCTTTCCATAAACTTAATGATTGTTCCAGTTTTTTTTACACTATCAATAAGTTTATTAATCTTTTCGTCCTTATTTCCCTTCAATATAAAAAGTTTTTTAATGCCTCTATTGGCATTAAATGCTTCAAATACAGAATTTTTTCCTTCAATTATATTTTCACTATTCATCATTATGCACTCAAGGGGACTTGAACCCCTACGATTTCTCATATGTACCTGAAACATACGCGTCTGCCAATTCCGCCATGAGTGCCTACATTAACACTAGACTGCTTACATTTCATCAATTATACTTGCTATATATTTAAGTAATTCCATAAGCCTCTGTTCATCCTTATAGAGCATCAAAGCAAGTAATGCTTCAAGGCCGGTTGCCTTTCTATATTCTACAATTGTAGAATTCTTTGACTTCGAATGTGGATGTGCATTACGTGCATGTTTAAAAAATGCTATTTCTTCTTCGCTTAGATATTTATCTACTAGAATATCTATAATTTTTGATTGAGTTTTCGCACACACAAGTTCAGTATTCTTCTTGTGCAATTCATTCATTTTAATCTTATTGGAAAACTTACGCAATAAATAATCTCTAGTAAATAAATCAAATATAGTATCTCCCACAAATGCAAGCTTTAATACTTGTTCATTTTGTGGTTCATCAAGTTTATCATCAGCATTAATACTTTTTATGTTGTCAAAGAGTTTTTTTAAATTTTCTTCCATTTAACTCCTTGTCTTGTATCCTCAAGTTCTATGCCCATGTCAAGTAACTGCTTTCTAATTTCATCTGCCTTTGCAAAGTCCTTTGCCTTCTTTGCCTCAGAACGCTTCTCAATCAATTCTTCTATCATTTTTTCATCTATATCTGCAATTTGTACTGTTTTACTATTTAAGTCTATACCAAGAATATCAAGTAAAGTATCTATAATTAATAAAGCAGCATTTAAGAAAGCTATAGAACTATTCTCGTTTACATTTTGGTTAACAACTCTAACAATTTCATATATTTGAGTTTCTGCATCAGCAGTATTGAAATCATCATCAAGTTTATCAAAATATATTTTAATAAATTCACAAATCTTATCAAATGCTTCTAGCTCGTTCTTGCTAAATTCAGAATTTGTCTTTAAATCAACTACTAAGTCATTGAAATCATCAATATTATCTAACTTAGAATTTTCAGCTACATTTACATTCTTATTTTTCAAAGTAAACTTTATATTATTGACACAGTTTTCAATTCTCTCAAGGCTTGCCTTACTTGACTCCATAAGTTCAAAAGAGAAATTAAGCATTGCTCTGTACTGGGTAGATAACATAAACAATCTAAGAACTTTACCATCAAACTTAGTAAGTACATCTCTAACTGTATAGAAATTACCAAGTGATTTACTCATTTTTTGATTATTGATATTTAAAAATGCATTGTGCATCCAATATCTTGCATATGGTGATCCATACAATGGTTCATACTGGGCTATCTCATTTTCATGATGTGGGAATATCAAATCTTCACCACCAGCGTGTATATCAAGTGCACCCTTGCAATATTTTGGAGCCATTACGCAACATTCAGTATGCCAACCAGGACGTCCATCACACCAAGGACTTTTCCAAAATGGTTCTCCCTCTTTTTTAGGTTTCCACAAAACAAAATCAGTAGATGTTCTCTTATCTTCCTCACCAGTTACCTTCAAATCCCTAAATCCTGACTGTAATTCATCTATGTTCTTATGAGAAAGTTTTCCATAATCTTTGAACTTTGTAGTGTCATAATAAACTGTACCATCTTTTCCCACATAAGCATAACCTTTTTCAATCAAACCTTCTATCAGTTTTATCATCCCATCAATTTCTTTTGTAGCAAGAGGATGAGTAGAAGCCGGCATTATGTTCATACCTTGCATGTCCTTCTTACACTCATCAATGAATCTATTTGCCAACTCTTCAGAACTTATGCCAAGTTCATTTGCACGATTAATAATCTTATCATCTATATCTGTAAAATTTGATACATAATTAACTTGATAACCAAGAAAAGTAAGATATCTTCTAAAAGAATCAAACACTATCATTGGTCTTGCATTACCAATATGAATAAAATCATATACAGTAGGTCCGCAGACATACATACGAAGTTTCATAGGTTCAATTGTTTCTAATTCCTCTTTTCTTCTTGTAAGTGTGTTAAATATCTTCATTATAATCTCCTCCCTCAAATAACCTTTTTAGAGGTTTAGCAAATACTATTTTATCTCCAATAACGCAACTGCTCTTGCAGCTATTCCCATGCCTTCTCCTGTAAAGCCAAGCCCCTCTTCAGTTGTTGCCTTTACACTAATTCTATCAATGCTGACAGATAATGCATCTGCTATATTTTTTCTCATCTCATCAATATAGTCTCTAAGCTTTGGTCTCTGGCATATTATAGTAGAATCTATGTTGCATATCTCTAACTTATCATTAGAGGCTTCATATATTATCTTTCTTACCTCTTTTAGCAACTCTATAGAACTAATTCCCTTATATCTATCATCACTATCTGGGAAATGTTTCCCTATATCACCAAGTGCCATAGCACCAAGCAAGGCATCCATGATAGCATGTAAAATCACATCTGCATCACTATGTCCAAGCAATCCTTTCTCATATGGTATCTTTACTCCTGCAAGAATTAAATCACGCCCTTCTACCAATTTATGTACATCATATCCTTCGCCTATTCTATACATCTATACCTCTTCACAACGTTTACAATTTACCCTCACAAAATATTTATTTAATATAATGCATGGATGATACTGAAGTTTTGAATTTTCAAGTCCTTTGTCACCCGCATTTTCTTCTCTATTTATGTAATGCATACCAACTCCGTATCTCTTTGCAAACTCATTCATAATCATCGGGTATGCACCCCTTTTTGTCTTATCTGCTTTTTCTATGTGCGCAAACAATGTATCCTTTACCCTTTCGCCCATACTGAATGCACATATCTCATTGTCAACCTTCAACATAACACCAAAAAACTTATACTTATCATTGTTGTCGAGCACTTCTTTGGTTTTCTTCAATTCTTCGTCGAACAATATTGACTCTTTAGATTCTGTCTCTGCAAACCTTATCACATATTCTTTAACTTCTGCAATATTATTCTCATTTATCTCTTCAAAACTATAATTTGGAAATGTTTTCTTGAAATAATTTATATGATTCTTTTGCCCGTGATATTTTCTTCCACTTAGATTTATCAAATCCTCTGCATTGTATATATAGTCTGACCATTCAGTAAGTAAAGTCTTTTCAACTTTAAAACTTGTCTCAAGGCATGCAAGGTCTCTATCAGTTACTGCAACAAATTGCATGGGGATGTTCTTTTCTTTACAATAATTACAAATCTGTTTTAGTGCATGATTTATTGACTCTCCGATAGGAACTGTAAAGCACTCTCCCTTATCCATGAAATTAACAATGAAAACTAAAGTTTTATCTATTATAGTATATCGTGTGTTGAAAAAATCAGACCACATGACTGAACCACCTATTGTATTGTCACAACTATTGCTTCTCGTATATTCAAAGTATGGTCTAATAATCTCTATATCATCCATAACAAGTTTTTTAAAATCTAACATCTACACCTCTTGGCACACGTATATGCTTTTCTTTCTCAATTCTTCAATACTCATCATCACATTTTCATTTAGTATCCTAAATAAAACCATTTTCTTTGACAATTCACTCTTATAATCTTCACTTTCAAGGTCAAGGAAATACTGTTCCATATTCATTAATTCCCTGTATTCAGGATTATCGTCAGGAAATATATCATATTTATCTTTTGAAAATTTATCTAAAGTAAATTTGCATACACTGCTAAATCCATATTTCCCATACATTATTTCATATTCTTTACACTCTGGCACAATGTAACAAAATGGCTCTTGTAAACTTTTTAAATATTCTATTGAGAAGTTCATAATCTTAGACATAAGTCCTCTATTCCTATATTCCTTACTTGTAGCTATAGCTACAAGATAATGGACTCTGTGAACCTCACCACATATATTATAGAAATAAGGGTTTAAATGAATCATGGAAAGTATTTTGCCTTCCTCTTCAGCTACCACGATTTGATTTCTCCTTATAATCCTATCATAATAATAGTCAATGAAATCATTTTTACCTTCATCAAAACATCCCTCATAGAGAGGTCTTGTCTTTAACTTATTCTCTATATCATTTGTGTCAAATAACTTTATTTGCACAATTCTTCAACTATTTCGTTTATAAGTTTTCCATCAGCCTTACCTTTAAGTTCTGGCATAATGTTTTTCATGATAAGTCCTTTATTCTTTCCAGCAACTACATCAGGGAACTTTTCATTAATTAACTTTAGTATTTCTTCTTTACTCATAAGTTTTGGAGCATATGCTTCTACGATAGCATATCTATTCCTAAACTCTGTAAGTAAATCAGATCTATCGGCAGGGCATGTGTCAATTTGCTCTTTGATAGTCTTAAGCTCCTTTAGTACAACCTGTGATACAATATCATCTGGTATATTCACTCTATCTCCACCCTTATCAATAACTATTTTCTTTGCAGCATCAACAATTGAAGCAATTGCATTTTTCTTTTCTTGATTCTTCTCCTTCATAGCTACTTTCATGTCTTCTCTTATTTTTTCAATTAATAACATAATTCCTCCTCATAAATGTTTAATCAATTTTCTATAATTATTTATTCCAATAGACAATGTACACTGCCGCATATAACAAAAACATATGTAATGGGTAAAAGACATAATGTATCCTTTTTAAATCGATATATCCCTTCTGTTCATCATAAAAATAAATAAAGAATACTGATAATGCCGCCGCACCATGATACCTTTGCCAACTCATATATAACGTAATGATGAGTGCCAGAAGACATTTCAAATTCAAATCATTTCTAAACATATAGAATATATATATAAGTATAACACCTTCTAACCAATAATCTGTCTTCAAAAAGAAACATATAACTGCTGCTGCTATAACTGGTATAATGGTTAAAGCTGTATAAAACTGATTAATGAATTTTACCAACACAAGCATTAACAAAGCTACAAAATAAGTAAATAATACATTTTGCAATGCCATACTGTTTTTACTTAAGCACTCATTAAATACCATTAAATCAAAAGGTATCTCAGATATTAATGCAAGAAATAAAACTCTCAATATGTATTTAAACACATTACTCGTCTTTCTAAATCCTTCAGAAATTAGTAGTGAATAAATAGGAAATGAAATTCTTCCTATGGTCCTTAAAATGTTGTATAGCATTATCCATGATCTAGCATCCGGAAGTAATATTGCGTTATTGTATAATGCTTCATCATAACCATATAGTTTGCCATTTCTTATCCACATCAAAGCAATATGATCAAGCAACATTGTAAACATAGCAATGATAATTAATGCATTATGAGAAAATCCAATCTCTCTTCGTTTTTTTTCAAGCCACCTTAATATGTCCAAGACTATTTCTCCATTTTAGCCTCTACATCTTTAAGTTCTAAACGTACAAATAGATTCTCTTTATTTTTAGTAACTTCTGTGCCACTCTTATACTGATAAGATTTTAACTCATTTAATGAAATATCGCTCACATTGAACATTTTTAATATCTTCTCTGATGTCTCAGGCATGAAACTATAAATTAATTTTGCACCTTTGCAAATACCATTTGCTAAATTATATAGTACAGTTTTTAATCTATCGTTATTTGTCTCATCCTTTGCTAAAGCCCATGGTTCAGTCTCATCAATGTATTTATTGCACCTTCTAAATATATCAAAGGCACTATCAACAGCATCTTGAATTCTCAAATCATCCATATTTTTAAATGTGGCATCTATACTGTCATTAATAGATTTATTTAAATCATTATCTACATCCAATACCACATTTTTATTATCAACTGTGCCATCATGATATTTATTTATCATAGCTATAGTCCTACTAACGAGATTGCCAAGCACATTTGCCAAATCAGTATTGTAACGCTCAGTGACAAGTTTTAGACTTACTACTCCATCATTGTCATACGGCATCTCATGCAATAAATAAAATCTCACTCCATCAACCCCAAAAATATCGCATAACTCATCAGGATATAATACATTACCTCTTGATTTTGACATCTTAGTGCCATCATCGCTTTCTTCACTTGCAGATAAAAGCCAAGGATGGCCAAATACTTTTTTAGGTAAAGGTAAGCCTAAGGCCATCAAAAATATAGGCCAGTATATAGTATGGAACCTTACTATATCTTTACCAATTACATGTAAGTCAGCAGGCCAATACTTTTTAAACTGCTCGCTCTCATTACCAACATCATAACCAAGTCCTGTTATGTAATTATTTAAAGCATCGAGCCACACATAGATGACATGTTTATCATCAAATGTAACTGGTATTCCCCATTTAAATGTACTTCTTGACACGCATAAATCTTTAAGTCCAGGGAGTAAAAAATTATTGAGCATTTCATTTTTTCTACTAACTGGTTCTATAAAATCATTATTATTTATATATTCAATTAACTTGTCAGCATATTTTGACATTTTGAAGAAATATGCCTCTTCCTTTGCCTTATATACCTCTCTACCACAATCTGGACATTTGCCATCTACCAGTTGTGAATCAGTAAAGAATGACTCGCATGGTGTACAATACCAACCCTCATACTGATCCTTATATATATCACCTTGGTCATATAATTTCTTAAATATGCTTTGGCATACTTTTACATGGTCATCATCGGTTGTTCTTATAAAACGATTATAACTAGCACCAATTAAATCATATATTCTTTTTACATCACTTGCTATATTATCAACATATTCTTTTGGTGTTACCTTAGCTTCAGCAGCCTTCTTTTCTATTTTTTCTCCATGTTCATCTGTACCTGTCATGAAAAATACATCATAACCTAATTCTCTTTTAAATCTTGCTATGCTATCAGCAAGCACCACATCGTATACATTACCAATATGTGGTTTTCCAGATGTATAAACTATCGCTGTAGTAATATAATACTTTTTATCCATATTTATAAAATACCTCTCTTAAAACAAAAGAGAACTTTTAGAGTTCTCTTTTATTATCATTTGTGAATTATTTTTATTACTTTCCGTGAACCTGATTATATATATCCATGCCCACGGGTTCTATATCACAAGATACTAATTGAAAATACTCCATAAATGTCTCTGTGATACAATGCTCAATATCTGTCTGAGTTATCATTCCTACTTGGCTCTCTACAGCAACCTTTCCTTCATAATCGTCGCTATTATCAAGCGGAGAAGATAAGTCAACATATCTTACAAGCCCTTTCTTAGTAAGTACCTCATCCGACCCCGGACCAGCAGATACTGCTGTGCCTGCATCAGTAATTACTAAATCACAAAATAAAGAATCTTCACCGATTAAACCAACATTCTTTAATATTAAATCCAAATCATCAGCAGTTATAACCTGTGACTCTTCAACTTCATAGATTATCTTTGTATATTGCTGTTTTCCGGTCTTATCTCTACCTGTAGGCTTTAATATAGGTATAGTCTTAACCTGAACAGCATTACGATCATAACCCCTCTCAGGATGAACACCTGTAGCAATTACTGGCGTATCTATCACAGGTTTACCATTTTTGTCCAATTCAATCAATTTCATTGGTCTTTTCTTTTTACAAGAAAAACAGCACATAGCTAGACATACTGTTAAAACAATATATAATGTTTTTTTAATATTCTTTGACATCTCTATCTCCTAACTTCATTTTAATATGCTCTTAAATAAACCACCATAACTTATTAATTGTATCAATTTTTAACGATTTTTGCAAGTAATTTGCGGTATTTTGTGTATTTTTCATATGTAAACTGCCCCAATTTATTACTACCCTTATAGGCTGTCAAAAATACTACTTTTGTATTAGTAAATTCTGGCCATAATCTTGACAATTGTCCAACTTCACCCATCGCAATAAATATACACTCTTTACCTTCAAACTCTAATAATTTGCTCATTTTTCTGGCTGCTATCATATAGGTAAATAGCTCTTCCTTATTTGGCATTGAAATTGCAAATTTGACCACATCACACTTTTTTCCTGCCATCCTTTTAAAATAATCAATGTATTCGCTTTCAGAATATACTCTATCAAAAACATGTGAAGAAACTATGATTTTTTTTTGTCTATTTTCAAACAACTTATCATACAAAACATTGTCCATATCATAATACTTATACTCTACATCTATATAATCTGCTTTAGAATTCAAATACAGTTTTTCAACAAAACCATAATACTCTTCTTTTGACAAATCACAAATTCCGCCTTCAGCCTTAGACCTAATTGTAGCTATGAACTTTTGACTATATCTTGATTTAAGCAAGTCAATCATTGACAAAATATCATCTATATTGATTCCTGATAATATTAAATAATCAAGTCTCAACTCAACGATACAATTCTTATCCTTACAAACCTCTTTCACTTTATTTACAAAACTTTCAATATTATTTTCTAGGATTGGATAACATATTTTAAATTTATCAAATTTCTCTGCTTTCATTTTTCCCTCTTATTATTTTATATACATTAAATGCATTATTATATAAAATATCTGCCGCTTTCTCAATATCCATATTTTTTAATCTTGCTATCTCTTCTATCACATAACTAATGTAAGCTGATTGATTTCTCTTTCCTCTAAATGGGGTAGGAGCAAGCCAAGGAGCATCAGTTTCAGTAACTATGCTTTCAATGGGTATATTTTCTACAACCTCTTTAACTTTTCTTCCATTTTTAAAAGTTACTGTGCCACCTATGCCAATATGAAAACCAAGTTTTATATATTCTTTAGCAATCTCTTTATCGTATGAAAAGCAATGAACTATACCACCTACGCCACTAGCATGTTGTTTTACTATATCATAAGTTATTTGGCATGCATCTCTTGAATGAATTACTATAGGAAGATTTAACTTTTTCGCTAATTCTATTTCAGCTATAAACCATCTCTCTTGATTTTTAAAATCTTCTTCGGTCTTAAAATCTCCATGATAGTCCATACCTATCTCTCCTATAGCTATGGCATCCACCTTTCCACTCTCATCTTTACATAAAAGTTCTAGCTCATTTAAATAACTAACACCTTCAACACTGTACGGAGTAAATTTTGGTATCTCATCAGGATGATCTCCAATTGTATAGTATAAAGTGGGAATATTACTTATGCTTTTATATTTATTTACTATTTCTTTTTCACTCTTTGAATCTTTTAAGCTTGCACCTATTAATGTTACATGAGTTACACCATTAGCATACATATCACTAAAGACTTTTTCTCTATCATCATTATAAATCTCGTCATTATAATGTGCATGGGTATCAAACATTTTTATCATAACTTTGCTCTCTTTTTTAACTCATTTTCATAGACAAAGAAACCATAAAAGCCAAAAGTACTTGCACACTTTTCACATACAAATCTATAATACTCATCATGTGGTGTTGTATCAATGTTAAAAAGTGTCCACGCTTTATTTACTAGTTCTTCAATTCTATCTCCATATTTACTGTAGTCATCATCTGTACCTAATTTATATTTTGTATATAATAAATCAGCGTAATTTAATAAAGAAATTGCTTCATCAAGTTCTCCATCTTTTACATTTGACATTATATCAATAGCCTGCTTATATAAATTTTCTGCAGCATCATATTGTCTCATATCTACAGCAGTAAGTGCCATATTGTTATATAGTCCAGCAAAAAGTTTATCACCATCTTTCAAATTCTGATCGTAAACTTCTTTTACTTTTATAAAATATGACATGGCTGCATTTGGATTGTCAAATGCCTTATACACTGTAGCTACATTTAAAAATACTGTAGCACCTCCAACTGTCCGATCAAGTTTGAGTTCTCTTACAAGTTCTGCTGCCCTTTCAGCATGCAAAATAGCATCGTCCCTTCTATTCATCTTTCTGCAAAAACCCATATACTCGTTTTGCAATTCAAGTTCAGCCTTAGCATTATTGCCATTTTTTGCTTCTACAAGCCAATAATTAATCAGCCTCTCAGCTTGTTCAAATTCTTTTTTATCAAAATGCAAATCAAGTTTATGCTTAATCCTTTCCATATCAATGGGCACCGGATTAGCACAAGTGCTACATGGTTTTATAACAAAATTATCATCTCTCTGCTCTTCCATAATCTAACCTCACACCGCAGCTAATATATTCATATTTCTAATATTTACATCTTTGATTTTATTATTTACATTATAGGCATGCTTTTCAAGATAATTATCGTCGCCTTCAGTCAAACCATCATTCTTAAGTCTCATAATAAAAATCTTTGCAATAAGTTCAATTTCACCTGCTACTTTGTCATTAAATATTTTATCATCCGTCAAAGTCAAAAGTCCATCAAGCTTCTTTTCTAAAGAAATCTTTCTATAACTATCATCTTCAATGCCCGCAATATCATTAAGTTCACTCTTCATCTTGAAATTATTAGGCCAATACAAATCTCTCATGGCCCTAAGTTTCCATTTGTAGTATGGCATATATACTTCATTTAATAAAAATGTTGCATGTATAGTTGCATTTACAAACTCATATAAGGTAAGTTTGGCTGCAGTATATTCATTGTGGTCAATACATCTCTTATAATTATACTGTCCAGATTGAGCCATTATCAAAAGCTCCCCAGCTAATTTCTTAAGTTTTATATCCTCTGGCAAAGTTGACAATTTCGTTCTTAAATTAGTTAATACTTTACTATCATCTCTCCATATCTCTCCATTCGTAAACTCTGCAAGCGATTCTTCTGGAATACTTATCCAATCATATACACTTAAATTAGCATCTGTAGTTCCCGTCTTTTCTTTTACGAAGTCAGATATTCTTTTAACCCCTCTACGATTACCACCTACTGGAGACATTATCTCCCTTATAAAACCCATATATTCTCTTGGCAATTTCGCATATGCTCTTTCCAATTTAAACTTTACTTCATCGTTAATATCGTCAGATATAAAAATACAAAAGCCTGGATCAAAATCATGGTCTATAGATATTTCATCATCATAACCAAAACACTCTGACCCAGAGCCAATTAATCCAATAGCCAACTTATCTTCTATATTAGAAAATTCACCATGGAGCATTTCTTTGCCGTATTCATTATAAAAATTCTTTGATATCTCAAGTCCTTTCATACACATATTATAGCATATCAATTGACAAAATAATACTAATTAAAAAGGGCGGGTAACCCGCCCTTACTTCACTAAAACTCTGTCAAAAGGTCGCCATAGCTTGGCATTGGCCACATCTCTTTATCAACTATCATTTCAAGTGCATCAACGCTCAATCTTACCTTCTCCATATATACACTGACCTTGTCTCTATAGGCATCAGCTTTCTCTTTCACATCCTTTATACCTTGAGCTTTCTTTGTGTTCTCTTCAAGTATATCGGTATCTGTCTTTAAATCTCTAATATATTTTAACGTATCTTCCAATAACTCTTTTTGAACTGATGAATCTAGATCACCACTGACATTCTTTATAGAGTTTATAGAATTTGCAAGTCTTGTAGTATAATGTATGCTTGCTGGTAAAACTAATTTCTTAGCTATATCTATAAGTGTCAATGCTTCTATATTAGTGATATTGATATAATTTTCAAGACCAACCTCATATCTGCACTTAAGTTCATTTTCACTAAGTACATTGAAGTCAGAGAATAATTTCACTACATCCTTATCTATAAATGCTGGTATAGCATCTACTATACTCTTAACTCCACAAAGGCCTCTTTTCTTAGCCTCTTCTTCCCATTCCTTTGAATATCCGTCACCACTGAAAATAATCTTTTTATGATTTTTGAAGTTTTCTTGTATGTATTTCTTTACATCTTCATTAAAATTCTTTGACTTAGACAATTTATCAGTAGCAATCTTAAACTCTGATGCTACTATAGTATTAATTATTGTTATAGGCATAGCACAAGAATCGTTTGAACCAACCATTCTAAACTCAAATTTGTTTCCAGTGAATGCAAATGGTGATGTACGATTTCTATCTGTAACATCAAGCCAAAGTTCAGGCAAAGTGTTTACTTCTTTTTTTACTCTTCCACCTTTCTTAGAGTCAGCAGCAAAACCATTTTTTATAAAATTATCTACTACGTCATTTAACTGTTCACCAATAAAACAAGAGATAATTGATGGTGGCGCTTCACTAGCACCAAGTCTCTGCTCTTTTCCAGGCGTAGCACAAGATGCACGAAGAAGTATAGCATATTTGTCAACTGCTGCTATGACACATGAAAGCACAAGCAAAAATTGTAAGTTATCGTGTGGTGTATTTCCTGGGTTTAACAAATTTAATCCTTTATCAGTAACAAGCGACCAATTATTATGCTTTCCTGAACCGTTTACCCATTTAAATGGTTTTTCATGTAACAAACATTCTAATCCATGCTTTTCTGCAACTCTTTTAAGTGTCTCCATCACAAGTTGATTGTGATCACAACTTATATTTGCCTCTTCATATATGCAAGCTAACTCATGCTGTCTTGGTGCAACTTCATTATGCTGAGTCTTTGCTGGTACTCCAAGTAGCCATAGTTCTTCATTTACCTCAGTCATAAATTTTAATACCTTTGGTCTTATAGCACCATAGTAATGGTCATCAAGTTCTTGTCCTTTAGCAGATTTTGCACCCACCAAAGTTCTTCCGCAGTAAATTAAATCTTTTCTCTGCATATATTTATCTTTATCAACTAAAAAGTACTCTTGCTCTACACCAAGCATTGAATCTACTCTTTTAGCTGACTTCTTAAATAACTTAAGTAATTTAACTGATTCATTGCTTATGACTTGCATACTTCTAAGAAGTGGGGCTTTATTGTCAAGTGATTCTCCGCCATAAGATATAAATGCAGTTGGTATACATAATGTGACTATACCATCTATAGTTCTCAAAAAGGCTGGACTTGTGCAATCCCATATTGTATATCCTCTTGCTTCAAATGTAGCTCTTAAATTTCCAGTTGGAAATGAAGACGCATCCGTCTCGCCTTTAATTAATTCCGATCCACTAAATTCTAAAATTGACTTTTTATTTTGTGGTGTTTGCAAAAAAGCATTTTGCTTTTCAGCAGTACTATCATTGAGTGGCTCAAACCAATGAGTATAATGTGTTGCTCCATTTTCAGTAGCCCAATTCATGATGCCATCAGCAACATATTTTGCAAGTGAAGAATCGAGTTCCTCCCTTTCTCCAATAGTTTTTTTCAATTTTTCATAGACAGTCTTTGGTAAATATTTTTTCATCATAGCATCATTGAAAACATTTTTACCATAATTTCTATTTAATTTAAACTTACTCATGATATGAGCCTCCTAAAACTTAAATAACCTATATCTAACTTATACTCTTTCTTGGGCACTTTTCGGCGCAAGTACCACAATCATCACAATCTTTATAATTGATCACTGCTACATTATTAGTAACTTTTATTGCATTCTTTGGACAATTTTTCTCACACATACCACATGCTATGCATGAAACTTTGCAAGCATTCATTGCTGTTTTGCCTTTTTCTTTATTTGAGCATTTTACTTTATGCTTTTTGCCATATGGTACAAGTTCTATTACTTTCATCGGGCATGCATTAATACATGACTTACAAGCTACACACTTTTCTTCATCTACCACTGCCACCCCATCAATTATATGTATAGCATCAAACTCACAGGCTTTAACGCAAGTGCCATACCCAAGACATGCATTAGCACAAGCTTTCTCACCTGCATTTGGTAAAGATGCTGCAATTCTACAATCTTTTTCACCATTATACTCATATGCTTTACTAGCATTTACACAGGTACCATCACAATGAACAAATGCTACTCGTTTATCCATGGCATCCGCAGTAACACCCATTACTTCACTTATTCTTTTTGCTACTGCTTCACCACCTACAGGGCATTGATTTACTGATGCCTCACCTTTTGCTATAGCAGAAGCAAGTGCATCACAACCTGCATATCCACATCCACCACAATTATTTCCTGGAAGACATGCCCTAACTTTCAAAACTTTTTCATCCACTTCTACTTTGAATATCTCAGATGACACTCCAAGGAAAATACCAATGATAAGTGCTATAGCAGCAAGAAGGATTACTGAACTAATTATAATCTCCATCTTCCCTCCTAACCTATATTAAGATTTGAGAAACCAGTAAATGCTATAGCCATAAGACAGGCCATAATTAGCACGATAGGTTTTCCTTTGAAACTTTCTGGTATATCATTATCCTCTAATTTTTCTCTTATACTTGCAAGCAATACTATTGATATACAAAATCCAAGGCTTGTACCAAAAGCATATGTCATGCCCTTGGCAAAGTCTGAATAATCCTGCGCTACAGTAAGTGCTACTCCAAGCACTGCGCAATTAGTCGTGATAAGAGGTAAATATATTCCTAACGCTTTGTAAAGACTTGGTATAAATCTTTTCAAAAACATTTCCAAAAATTGCACTAGGCAAGCGATGACTAGTATAAAAGCTATTGTTTGTAAATATGTCAAATCAATATTAAATATTCCAGTTTTTTCAAGAAACAAAGTATTGATTCCAAATGTAACTGCTGTAGCAATCAATATAACAAAGATAACTGCAAGTCCCATACCTTTTGCTGTCTCTACTTTATTAGAAACACCAACGAATGCACATATACCTAGAAATCTTGATAATACTACATTTGATATGAGTGCTGCAGATACAATGATAACTATATATTCCATATTACTTGTCCTCCTTTGCTACAGAAGTTTTGTGTATAGTGCAATGTAGGCAGTCATTATTGCAGGCTTCTTTTTTATTTGTAGCACTTGGCAACTTAAGTTTATTTTGTATTGCTGTAAGGAATGCAAGTACAAGAAATGCACCAGGTGGCAATACAAAAAGTGCGGCTCTATAATCTTCAGGCACAAATGTGAAACCATTAATTGCTCCTGAACCTATCACTTCTCTCACTGCACTAATTATTATGATTCCCAAAGTAAAGCCAAGCCCCATTCCTATGCCATCACCAATCGAATTTATAACATTGTTCTTTCCAGCAAATGCCTCAGCCCTACCAAATATTATACAATTAACAACTATAAGTGGTATATATATTCCAAGTGCCTCATACAATGCCGGGAAATATGCTTTTATCAAAAACTCTACAAGGGTTACAAATGATGCAACTATAACTATATATATAGGAATTCTTACTCTATCTGGAGTGATCTTTCTTACAAGAGAAATGATTGCATTGGATGCGATTAGTACTGCAGTGGTAGCAAGTCCCATTCCTATTGCATTTGACACACTTGTAGTTACCGCAAGAGTAGGACACATGCCAATCATAAGTACAAGTATTGGGTTTTCAGTTATAATGCCATTAAAGATGCAACCCAAAAAAGTTAATTTCTTCTCATTATTTTCTTCCATCTCTACATACCTCCATCCATAGTCACTGCACGGTTTGCAAACATGCAAGCAAGTGATATTGCTTGCTTAAATGCACTTGATGAAACTGTAGCTCCAGATATAGTATCCACTTCTTTCACACTATCTGAATTTACATTAATCCATGTATCCAAAAAACTTTTATCTGTTGTCTTCATACCAAGGCCAGGTGTCTCGGAAGGAGTATCTGCATATCTCACTCCTGTAACATTTCCAGTTTTATCAAATCCTACTATAAGATTAAGTGGTCCACCAAAACCCTTTGACGTACATTGAACAATATATCCTATTATCTCGCCAGATTCATTTTTACATCTAAGCACTGGTTCATCACCATTTAATGACGCATCATATCCAGCTGATGCTCCAACCACATCTCCAGTTATATCTTCTGATATGCTATAACCTGGGCATACTTCATTAAAAGCTTTTATCTTTGTTGAAAGATTAGTGGCATCTATAGCAGGCTGTGTAACCACTTTAGCAATTGATAAAATGCCAACAAGCACTACAGTAATTAAAAGTAACATAAATGTATCTTTTATAATAGTTATAAATTTCATATTACTTTCCATCCTTTCCAAATGCTGCAGGCATTGTAATTGATTCTATAAGTGGAACTAATAAGTTGGACATAAGTATCACAAATGATACACTCTCACCAGACTTACCATATATTCTAAATAATCCAGTTAGAACTCCAAGCACTATTCCATACAATACTTTTCCAAGAGGCGTTATAGGTGCAGTTACATAATCAGTAGCCATATAAAATGCTCCAAAGATAAGTCCGCCACCCAATACTTCTCCCATTATATAATTAACATTGGTTGTATTGCCTTTGCTAAATAACATAATAAAGATTACAAATGTGAAAATATATACTAAAGGAATTCTTAGGTCTATAACTTTTTTTACTATCAAATATATAGCTCCAAGCAATAAACAAATAGTTGATATCTCACCTATAGTTCCTGGTATATATCCAAAAAACATTTTAAGCAAATCAACTTCTTGACCATTTTTCAATACAATTAGAGGTGTAGCTGAAGTAAATGTATCTACTGACATTGTAGATTGAAAATTATTCATATAAGAAGCAAATGAAATCACACAAAAGCACCTTCCAGCAAGTGCGGGATTCATAAAGTTTTGGCCAAGCCCACCAAACAACATTTTTACAATCACAATTGCAAAAACCGAACCCACTACTGGTATAAAAAGTGGTACATTTGGTGGCATATTAAGTCCCAAGATAAGACCAGTAACTACACATGATAAATCACTAATTGTATTTGGCTTTTTGATTATTATATTAAATATTGTCTCACTTAATACTGCTACAACTATAGACACTATAACTACAAGTGCAGCATTTAAACCAAAACGAAGTATTCCCCAAGCAGTAGCAGGTAACATTGATATTATCACATCAAGCATTATAGAACTTGTACTAACACTATCTCTTACATGAGGAGAACTTTGTACATTTAATTTGATATCCATTACTTTACATTCTCCTTTTCTTTTTTATTATTTAAGTAAGTACGCACTGCAGACTTCATGTAACTAAAATATGGTGTCAAAGGTTTTCTTGCAGGACATACATAACTACAACTTCCACAGGTTATACACTCTGTTCCATTCAATCTTATATACTCTTCAAAATTGTCTTTTTTGGCTGCTTTATACATTCTTGTTGGCAAAAGATATATAGGGCAGGCACTCACACATCTACCACAATTTATGCAATTTGTCTCTTTAGATTTAGCTAGAGGGTCTTTAGTAAATGCAAGTAATGCAGAACTGCCTTTTGATACAGGAACATCAAAGTCATACATTGGTATTCCCATCATAGGTCCGCCACTTACAACTTTCTCTGGATTTGTCTTAAATCCACCTGCTGCATCAATTACGTCTTTATAACTAATCCCAAACCTTACATTGAGATTTGCTGTCTCATTAAATGCATCACCAGATATAGTCATTATTCTTCTTAGTAGTGGCGTAGATTTACAAACTGCATTACCTATAGATACCACTGTATCTACATTATCAACTATACATCCAGCATCAGCAGGCAACATAGACACATTAATTTTTCTACCAGTTATGGCAAAAATCAATTGGCGTTCACCACCCTGTGGATATTTTGTCTTCATGATTGCTGTCTCTATATTTGCTATAGAACTACATGCTTTTGTAATCTTTTCATATGCATCTTTTTTATTATCTTCTATACATATAATGCCTTTTGCCTTTGGAAACAACTTCAATATACATTGCAATCCTTTTACTAGCGTTTCAGTTTCCTCAAGCATAAGCCTATAATCAGATGTTAGATATGGTTCACACTCTGCTCCATTTACAAGAACATATTCAATCTTATCTGGATCTTTTGGTGTAAGTTTCACATGAGTAGGAAAATTTGCACCACCAAGTCCAACTATACCTGCATTCTTAACTATCTTTATTATTTCATCATTTGATAAAGAATTGAAATCTCTTTCTATCCCAAAGCCTTCAATAGCATCATACTTTTCATCATTCTCTACCACTATGCTCTCGACTTTTTGACCAGAAACTGTAAGTCTATTCTCTATGGCAGTAACTTTTCCAGATACAGACGATAGTACATTCGCAGAGATAAAGCCATCAGCCTCAGCAATTATTTGCCCAACCAATACGCTATCTCCAGCCTTTACACATGGCTTTGCCTTTGCCCCTATATGTTGTTGCACTGGAAATACAAGTACCTTCCCAGCTTTCACAACTTTTATCACTTTATCCTTGGCAAGTTCTTTTTGCTCATCTGGATGTACTCCATGTTTAAATGTGTACATTTAACAATAGTCCCCCTTTTTTATAAACTAAAAAGCATAACTTAATCGTTATGCTCTTGACTCATATTTACCAGTCTCAGTAGAGACGATAATTTTCTCTCCTTTGTCTATAAACAATGGAACCATTACGCTTGCCCCTGTCTCAACGGTTGCTGGTTTCATAGCACCAGTTTGTGTATCACCCTTTATACCTGGCTCTGTGTCAGTTACTTCAAGTGTGACTTTAAGTGGTGGCTCCACACTGAATACTTTTCCATTATAGAACATAACCTTACATGTCTCGTTTTCCTTTACGAACTTCATTACATCTCCAACTTGTTCTGGTGAAAGTGCAATTTGTTCATAAGTATTATTATTCATAAAATTGTACATTCCATCATTATAAAGAAATTGCATATCAACTCTATCAATTTGTGCTTGATTGAATTTCTCAGTAGGTCTAAAAGTCTTTTCAATAACTCCACCATTTATAATGTCACGAAGTTTAGTTCTTACAAATGCTGCCCCCTTTCCAGGTTTCACGTGTTGAAACTCCATTATTTGACACACTTGACCTTCAATCTCAAGTGTTAAGCCATTTTTAAATTCGCCTGCTGATATCATTGGTATTCCTCCTAAAATTTAGAATTATTTTATATATATATGACACTTTACTTTATTGCAATAATTATATATTGCCAAAGTTTCCTTAAATACAGAATTAAGTGTCTTGTTATCTACTTCTACTACAAAATTAGCAAGTTCTTCATAGTAAGGTCTCATTTCCTCTAATTTGTTTTCTATAGTAAATACTGAAAAATTATCTTTTATCTTTGGTCTCTTTTCGTACTCTTCTTTTAAATTTTCATATATAGTATTTGATTTAGCTTTTAAGTATATCACTCTACCAGTTGATTTAATCAATTTGCGGTTTTCTTCATCCTTTGGTATATAAGTTCCTACCGAAACTATCATTCCTTGCTCAACATTATTTTGCAATACATACTTTTCTATGTCTCTCAAATCTTTATCACTATATGTACTAAGGATCTCTTCAATCTTCTTATTTTCTTTTTCCTCTATCTTTTGATCGGTGTCTACAAACTTTAATTCTTTTCTTGAAGCAAGTAGTTTGCCTACCATGCTTTTACCGACACCAGAAAAGCCAGCAAGATATATAGTTTCCATATCATTTACCCCTTAGTATTACTTTTTCTTATTCTTGCTTGGTTTAATCTTCTCAACTTCTGCATTGAAACTCTCTATTTCTTTAAACTCTCTATAAACTGATGCAAATCTTATATAGGCAATCTCATCAATCTTTTTTAATTTCTTTAGCACCATCTCGCCTATTTCTATGCTCTTTATCTCGCTCTCATCTCTAATTAATATCTCTTTCTCAACTTCATCAACTAATTTGTCAATAACCTTTGAAGAAATTGGTCTCTTAATGCATGAATTTAAAATTCCATTTCTAAGCTTTTCTTTATTAAATGGTTCTCTTGTAGTATCTTTTTTTACAACCAAAATCGGAGATGTTTCAATCTTTTCATATGTGGTAAATCTTTTTTTACACTTAAGGCATTCTCTTCTACGCCTAATTGAATAATCCTCATTAGGCCTTGAATCTATGACTTTTGTATCAATAGCCTTACAAAATGGGCACATCATAAATGCATTCCCCCTAAAAAATACATTTTACTATATATTGTGGTTTTTTTCAAGGTATTGTACAAATAAGTTAAGTGCTCTCGCTCTATGGCTAATTTTGTTCTTTTCCGCCATTCCTATATTGGAATAAGTCTTTACCTGCCCCTTTTCTATATCAGAAGTATCACCTACTGCAAAAATCGGGTCATAGCCAAAACCGCCTGTTTTTTCAATCTTTTTCGCTATATAGCCATTAATTCCCGCTTCAAATGACATATTTGTTGGGTTCTTGTCCTTATCAATACATATGATCGCCAAATTAGTGGTGAAATGAGCTGTTCTTTTTTCATCTGGCACATCCTTCATTAAATCAAGGATCTTAATATTTTTTTCTTCCTGGCCTGTATTTTTTCCCATGAATCTTGCAGAATATATACCAGGCGCCCCATCCAAATAATCTACACAAAGCCCTGTGTCATCAGCAACTATATAGTCATTAGGCAAAATCTTATTTTTGTTCTTTAATTCCTCATATAATGCCCTAGCCTTAATCATAGCATTTTCTCCAAATGTCTTACCATTTTCTATAGGGTTAATATGAACATCTAAATCTCCCATTAAAAAAACGATATTCTTGTATTTTTCACCAAGAATATCTTTTATTTCTGACATTTTATGTATATTGTTAGTTGCAAAAATTAATCTCATTATTTTATAGTCACATTTTTAGGATATTTTGAAATTTTGCCATTTGACCTTACAAATATAGCTTGTATATTTTTGTCTTCAAAACTTTCTGCAGCAAAGTCAATAAGCTTCTTAGACTCTTCTTCTCCAAGTAGCATGCAAGCAGTAGATAAGTAATCTCCAAGCAAACCATTATTTGATACTATAGTCACTGAATCAAGCCCATTATTACTTGGTTCACCACTTTGTGGGTCTATAATATGATGATATACTCTATCATCACCAGGAATCTTAAAATATCTTTGATAATTACCACTTGTAATTACATTTTTATCATTTACATCTATAGTTTCTATAATTTCATTTGTTTCACTAAACGGTTTTATAATGCCTACATGGAAGGAACCATCCTTTCTACCTTCAACCTTACCTTTACACATTACATTTCCACCAAGATTAACTATGCATGCTGATATTACTTCACTACTTAAAACCATATTTTGCAGTGCATCACAACAATAACCTTTAATCAATCCACCAAAATCGTACTGAGTCTTTAGATCACCTTTAAATGTAATTCTATTTTTTCTTTCCGAACTATCATCTACATCCCATTCAATTTCATAATCAAAATTGCCACAGTGACTTTTTGCTTCATTAATCTCTTCAGCTGTTGGCAATGTCTTTCTATTCTTTACATCCCACAAATTAATTAAAGTGCCTGCACTTATATCAAATTTATTGTTAGACCATCGATAAAAATCTTTTGCCAAACTAAATATGGTAGCAGTCTCATCAGATACCATTACAGAATTTGAAGTGCGGTGATTTATCTCATAGATCTCGCTTTCCTCATTTGTTTTTGAAAATACCTTATCATAGGCTTTGACAACTCTTTCCATATCTTTGCATAAAAATGCTGATACATTATCATCTGTCACACCAAATATACTTATAGCACATTGAGTATCAAATGCTTCAAAAACATGTTGAAATGGTTTTGTCTTTTCTTCAGAAACTTCAACATCCTCTTCAACTAGCTTTTCAATACCTTTATTGCCCAAGCCAAACTCATTTTCTATGACAGTAAAACGAAATCTCTCATGCGTTGCAATATCATTAGGTCCTACTTGTGGCTTTACCATTTTTTTTATAAAAGTTGAGGCAAACCTATAACCACCCTTTATCGTCGCATCTGGTATTCTTACGCCTTCAATCAAAATGACAAAGCAAACAATTATTGCATAAATTGTAGCAATCAAATATTTCATCACTATTCCCTCTAATTCTTATCACCCTTTACTTTAAAATCTTCATTTTCAATAGTTGTATTTCTATATTTCTCCTTAGCATTATCATCAGCATAAGGCTTAGTTGCGCATGAAGCAGCAAGCAAAAGCATAGATATAACTAACAACATAGATATTACTCTTTTCATAATATCCTCCTTATATAATTAATTTTGCATTAATTCACTTAAATGTATCTTTGCTCTTTCAGTAATCTCATCAGGTAAGCCGGCAAGTTTTGCAACTGCTATACCATAACTCTTTTTAGCAGATCCTCTGATGATTTTTCTAAGAAACTTTATATCATCATCATTTTCCAAAACTGCTATGTTGAAATTATTTACACCTTTGACTTTATTTTCCAAATCTGTCAGTTCGTGGTAATGAGTTGCAAACAAAGTCTTTGCCTTAATCTTTGAACTAATATATTCTATCACAGCAAAGGCTATAGATAAACCATCATAAGTACTTGTACCTCTACCAATCTCATCAAGTATAATAAGCGAGTTACAACTTGCATTATTTACTATATTAGCAACCTCACTCATTTCAACCATAAATGTAGATTTGCCACGACTCAAGTCATCACTCGCACCAACTCTTGTAAATATTCTATCAAGTATACATATGTCTGCACTTTTTGCTGGCACAAAAGAACCAATATGAGCCATCAAGGCAATCAATGCCACCTGTCTCATATATGTAGATTTTCCAGCCATATTTGGTCCAGTAATTATATCTATAAAATTATCTTCATTCAAATCAGTATCATTTGATATGAAGGTCTCTACATTGTTTAATCTTTCAATAACAGGGTGACGTCCTTCCGCTATCTTTATTATACCACTTTCATTGATATTTGGACATACATACTTATAATTTTTTGCCACAAATGCAAAATTGCTTAATACATCAATTATGGCTATATCTGAGGCCACATTCCTTATTCTAAGCGTTTCATTGGCTATTTTTTCTCTAACATTTTGGAAAACTTCATACTCAAGATTACCAAGTCTATCTTCTGCACTTAATATTATAGCCTGCAAATCG
This sequence comes from uncultured Eubacteriales bacterium, assembly GCA_900313535.1. GTDB lineage: Bacteria > Bacillota > Clostridia > Lachnospirales > Lachnospiraceae > UBA3633. Next base: position 13,413 of record OMRR01000006.1, on the reverse strand, counting down.
TTTAATTCTTTGGTAGTATATCTCTCTGCATTTGTAAGAGTTTGCTTTCTTATAAAGTGCTCTGGAATCTCACCCTTATATGCATTAGTAATCTCAAATAAATAACCTGCCACCCTACTATATTTAATTTTTAGATTCTTTATACCAGTCTTTTCTCTTTCTTTTTGTTCCAAATCCACAAGCCACTGTTTGCCATTTATCTTACTTGCCCTATACTTATCAACTTCCTCATCAAAACCATCTTTTATTATATTGCCATCATGCATAAGATAAGGTGGGTCATCGACTATACTTCTATCTATAAGTTCAAATAAATCCTTTAATGTATCAAATCTTCCTACCACATCTTTTGCAAACTTTGAATCAAAAGAATTGAGCAATGATTTTATATATGGAAGCACATAGATTGAATTTTTAAATGCAATCAAATCTTTTGCATTGGCATGCTTCATATCTATTCTTGCAACTATTCTTTCAAGGTCATATATTGCATTCAAGTATTCCCTTAACTCAGTCAAATCAACCTGCTTTTCTATAAAACTTTTTACAGCTTCCTGTCTATAAATAATCAAGTCCTTGTTTTTTAATGGTTCTTCTATAACCCTTCTAAGTAATCTTCCACCCATTGCGGTCTTGGTCTCATCAAGTATGTAAAGCAAAGTCCCTTTTCTGTCTTTATTCTGCATACTCTCTGTCAATTCAAGATTTCTAATAGTCGCCGAATCAAGATACATATATGATTCATCATTGATATATTCAATCTTTTCAAGATGTGATAATTCATTTTTTTGATTTTCCCTTACATAGAAGTAAGCAGCCATACTAGCAAGTACTGCATTACTATCTTTTATCGCATTGTAATTATCAATGTTCTTTATTAGCTTATCAAGTAAATCAAATTCATCATTCTTTAAATTATCAGTGTCATATACCTTATCACCTATCACAGTAAAAGCAGCACTAAATTTATCTCTAAGTTCTGAGAGATTAACTCCCGAACTTGATATATTTTCATTTACCAATACTTCTTTTGGATCATACTTTACAAACAAATCATATAAAGTTTTATCATCATTTATATTGCTTATAAAAAAATCTCCAGTTGAAAAGTCAAAAATAGCAACTCCAAATCTTCCATCTGCATAATATATAGAAAGTATAAAATTATTGACCTTGTCTTCAAGATATTCATCTGCAAGAACTGTACCGGGTGTTATAATTTTAGTGACTTCTCTCTTCACTAAGCCTTTAGCAAGTTTTGGATCCTCTACTTGTTCAGCTATAGCAACTTTATAACCAAGTTTTACAAGTTTTGATAGATATACATCCACTGCATGATAAGGAATGCCACACATAGGTGCTTTCTCTGACAAACCACAATCTTTGCCAGTAAGAACCAAGTTTAATGACTTACTAACAAGTTTTGCCTGCTCAAAAAATGTCTCATAAAAATCTCCAACTCTAAAAAAGATAATGCAATCCTTATTGTTCTCTACAGTATCTAAATACTGTCTCATCATCGGAGATAAGTTTTCTTGCTCTTCATTTTTGAACTCTATAATTTCCATCTATATATTTTGTAATTCCCCTTCAAAATAAAAACCTTTACTCTTTGCTAATTTTACATTTACTATTTTCCCTATCAAATTTTTATCGCCAATAAAGTGTACTAAATAATTATTGCTAAGTCTACCCGTCAACTTACCCATCACCTTATCTTCAGACTCTACCAGCACTTCCATCACTCTACCTTCATATGCTAAAGTATTTTTGCCAGAACATTCTTCCACCAATTTTAATAACCTAGCAAATCTTTCCTTCACTATGCTTGTAGGTACTTGATTGTCCATCTCTGCAGCTTTAGTACCAGTCCTCTTTGAATATTCAAAAGTAAACACTGAATCATAGTTTACTTCTTTTACGAGACTAAGTGTTTCATCAAAATCTTCTTCAGTTTCGCCAGGAAAACCCACAATCACATCAGTAGTTATAGCTATATCTTTAATATTATCTCTAATCTTTTTTACTATATCAAGATAATGCCTTCTATCATAGTGTCTATTCATCTTTTTAAGTATACTGTCTGAACCTGATTGAACAGGTAAATGTATATGTCTACATATTTTTTCATTGTTCTTTATAACTTCAATCAATTCATCTGACAAATCTTTTGGATGAGAAGTCATAAATCTAACTCTTTTAAGTCCATCTATCTTACACACTTCATTAATTAATTCTGGAAAAGTTACTTTGTCATTGTCTATAAAATTATATTTACTACTTGCAGTGCCCTTATATGAATTGACATTTTGGCCAAGTAGCATTATTTCAACAACCCCATCCCTTACATCATTTTCTATCTCATTTATTATACTATCTACATCCCTACTTCTCTCTCTACCTCTTACATATGGCACTATGCAGTATGTACAAAAATTATCACAGCCAAACATTATATTTACACCACACTTAAAGTCATATACTCTTTTAGATGGGAGCGTTTTTTCTATATTTTCAGATTTGTCATATACCTTTATTACTTTCTTATTTGTATTTAATACCTCTGAAATCAAATCCGAAAACTCATCTATATTATGTGTGCCGAAAATCAATTTGACATATGGATACTTTTCTCTAATCTTTTCTACTTCATCTTTTTCCTGCATCATACAGCCACAGATACCAATGATTTTATTTTTATTTTCCATATAAGATGATTTTAACTGTCCTATATGACCATACAACTTCTCATTCGCATTTTCTCTCACAGTGCAAGTATTAAAAATGACGATGTCCGCCACTCTCTCATCATCCACTTCCTTGTAGCCCTTAGTTTCAAGTATCCCAGCAAGTTTTTCACTATCTCTTGCATTCATTTGGCAACCAAAGGTAACTATTTTATATGTTTTTTCCTGACCTATACTCATCTTTTAAATAAATGCCTTAATTGATCTTGATATATTTTTATAAAAGAAATACGTAATTATTGACACTATAGAAAACTTAACTATGTTAAATGGCAACACAGAGAATAAATATACTTTATTCATATCATTTATAAATGGAAATATCGCACTGCACATAGCAATGATTTTATCTTCAGTCATATGAAATACATTCATATATAATGGGAAAAAAAACAGAGCATTGCAAAGTGTGCAAACTATACTTGATAACACTATGCCAACAACTAATCCAATTACCGCTCTTTTCTTTGTTTTCATTTTTGCATAGATTATGCTCGCTGGTAATGCATAAGCAATACTACCAAGCAAATTTGCTATCTCACCAAGGAGCATAGTTGATGTAAACTTAAACGCAATTTTAATAAGCACTTTCAATATAGCAATTATAACGCAGGCTATAGGTGAAAGAGCAAATCCGCCGATGATTACAGGCAATTCTGATAAATCCATTTTCATGAAAGTAGGTGCTATAGGCAATGGAAAATCAAAATACATAAGCACGGCACTTATTGCTGAAAATAATGCAATTATTGCAATTCTTTTATTTCTATGACTCATAAAATTACTCCCCATATATAATTCTAAAAAACATTTATACCAATATCATTATTAAAACCATTTAATATTTTTTACTTTTTTAAAACAACAATCAGTGATGAAATTATTATTAACCCTGCTCGCTGGATGACAAGAATATATAATATCATTTTTATCAACTATATTCTCAACCCTTTTTAATGCGCTATCTCCCCATATAAGCCATTTAAGTTTTCTCTGTGCCATATATGAGATTACTTCATCCATAAAATCTTTCCATAGGTTTATATGAGCCCCTGACTTGCCAACCTTGGTTGTGAGTGTGGCGTTCAAAAAAATAACACCCTGTTCTTCCATCCTGTCAAACCATCTATGCATATCAATCAACTCATCGTCAGTATCCATATGCATTTTCCTAAGCTCATCCATAGTATAAACTTTATCATACTTATAATAATTAAGAGCCTTAAATATATTTGCAAGTGATGTCTGCTTATATCTATCAATAAATAGTTTTACATTTGCCACTTCAAATGACCTTCCAGTAGCTACAGGCAATACTTGATTTTCTTCTTTATATGTAGAAGGATATGGGTCCATGCCAAGAATTATACACTTCGCATTATCCAAATCACAACTCATAAATCTAAATACCTTATCTTTTTCAGGGCATATATCTTTTTCATTGTCTACGAATCTCTGCATCTTATCAAAATGCTTCGAAGTCGCAATGAACTTTTTCCAACTATCATTGTATGTCATATTTAATCAGATATCCCCTCTAAACTTTTAAACTTTTTTCCCACCTTATCTCGCATCTCTATACTCATTTCATCATCAAAAAGTTTAAAAATTTCATCACTAAGTTTAAATGTATACAACTTTTGAGGGAGAGTATTTAGAATAAAATCCCAAGTATATTTTAATGTAGCATTATCAACGAGTAAACTATCGCTCTCCTTATATTCACCTTGATACTTTAATACTTTTAATTCGTACACTCGCCTAATAAGTTTTGCCGGTACTTTTTTATCTATCAATGCTTTAAATGTATAATACAATAATCTATATACATCGTAACTCTCTACATTTTCTAATCCAAAATAATCAGCAAGTTCTATAAAATACGAAGCGTAACAAGTATTATCATAATCATTAGATAAGTCGTCAAAACTTTTCTTTAATACAACATTTTCAAGTTGATAGCTATCTCTATCTTCTCTAATCTCAAAGACACCGAAAGTAAATAATCTTGTCTTCCCAATATTTTTTGCATTTGCCTTTCTTACATTAAAGGCATATACTTTAATCTTTCCTCTCTCTTCAGTAAGCAAAGTTAATAATTTATCATACTCTCTATAGTCCCTTTCTCCAATCACTACTGCATTTAATTTTAATAAATTATTCTTTGTATTCATAATTACACTAGGTTGCTATCATATCCGAAATTAGCAAGTAATGTTCTCTCATCTCTCCAATTATCTTTTACCAATACATTTAACTTAAGATTTGTTTTGCAGTTAATAAACTTCTCTATAGCTATCCTTGCACCAGTGCCTATATTCTTTATCATAGCCCCTGACTTTCCAATGATTATACCTTTGTGATTATCCTTTTCGCATATAATATCAGCCTCTATATTCATGCACTTAGCCTTTGATTTTTTCATGCTATTTACAACAATGGCAACTCCATGAGGTATCTCATCGCTTAATTTGTATAGGCATTGTTGTCTAATTATATCTGCCACTATTTGTTTCATCGGTTCGTCAGTCAAATCATCTTCACTATAATAACGATTACCTTCAGGCAATTCATTCTTTATATACTCTACAACATCCACTATATTTTTATTCTTTAGTGAAGATATAAAGAAAATCTTTTCAAAAGCAATTTTTCCATTGAATTTATTGACAATATTATCTTTAATTATATTCTCATCACTATCTATCAAATCACATTTGTTTATAAGCAATACCTTTTTCGCATCTGATTTTTGTATACTACTAATTAATTTATTATAATCATCTGTATCATAAGTCATCACATCTACTATAACTATTATTGCATCTACATCATCAACTGATTTCTTTATTGATTTAGACATATAATCATCTAGTTTATTCTTCACACTATGTATACCTGGAGTATCAACAAATACAATTTGAGATTCACTATCATTATATATGCCTTTCAAGTTTTTTCTTGTAGTCTGTGGCTTTCTTGACGTGATAGCAAGCTTATCTTTTATTACTGCATTCAAAAATGAAGACTTGCCGGCATTTGGCAAGCCAATAATTGACACAAAACCACTTTTCACTAAGCCATCAGTTGCCATACACTATCATACTCTTTCTTTGCTTCTTCTACTTTATTTGCACATATAAGTGCACACTTATTTGAATCATCAATATTATCAAATAATTTTGCAATATCGTTAAAATCTTTTGCCTTCATATTGAGTACTTCTTTTCTTCTTTGATTTAATTCTTCATCTGTTAAAGAATTGAAAAATGCTGCTATGTTGATTTTATGTTTATCAACAGTGCTTAATGGATTATCAAAGGCACCAATTGATCCAATTATATACTTGACAGTTTCTTCTTCGCTTTTACTTAAGTTTAAAAGGAAATCTTTAACCTCTCTGAATGTCTTATTGGTAGTTGCTACATTTGGGTCTCTATAAGACACAAAAGAATAAAATCCTTTTTTATTAAACACAGACATACATCCATAGGCACCGCCAAGCACTCTAATATTGGTCCATAAATATTCATAATTAAATAGCGTTTTTAATACCATGAGCTTCCCACTATAATCTTTTTTATCAAATGTACCAGATAGAGCACAGAAATTTATGTCATTTGGAGTAATAATTGCTTCAGACTTACTCTTTTTATCAAAATCATCAAATGGTATTAACTTTTTAATATCTATAATATTTTTCTCTAATTTTTCTTTAGCGTCTTCATCAAACTTATTGTCCAATTTTACATTGATAATTTTTTGTTTGAAGTCCTTAAATGAATTTATTGTCTCATCATAATATTTCTTGTTAGTACAAATCAATAAATACATCTTACTATTTTTTATCTTTTTAAATAGAATATCAAGTGTATCATTAATCAAACTACTATTATTATCATAAACTTTGCATATAGAATTTATAAATCCGTTGAAGCCCACTCCAGTCATTGCAGCTTTATCAATAACGAAACTCGCAAACTCAATATCAGCCTTTGAACGATTAATTGCTGCTATGTGTCCAGAAGACAAAAGTGTAAGCAAAGATTTTGATTTAATTTCATTTAATAATATTGATATTCTTTTATCATCATTAAATATAGTCTCATCCAATAATTTGTAAAATATGTCAAAGGCATAATCAACTTTATCCTTAGTCACTTTTATATCAAGAGTAAACAGTGCTTTGTCCTCTAATGCGTCAATCTTAATGTTGAGCCCTCCAGTATTAATATCTATATAGTTATTCAATTCATGAAAGGACATAGTCTTTAAGTCAATCTTTGATATAATATTATTAATTGCAGATAATAAATATATCTCTTCTTTACTAAGTTTTGTAACATCAAAGCTCAAAGAAATATATACTATATCTCTATCATTATCAAAGCTAACTACAGTGTCCGTTCCTTCATTAACTTTAAATTCATAATCTATAAGTGTTTTGCACTCATCAATATCACTTAATTTAAGCATCGGTATACATTTTAATGCTTCCTCTGAGTCCTTTGCTTTCTGGAACTCCTTAAGTGCATTCATTTCTCTTATTATATTGTCTATCTCATCACTTGTAAGTTTTGACTTAATATCAGACATCAATTTAGTAAGCTGTTCATCCTTCTCAGCCGAATATCCGCATTTAGGTCTCAACACATTTATACACTTATGTTTATTATCTAAAAACACTTCCTTTAAAGTTGTAGCAAAAATATTATTCTTATCATTAAAATCTACTTTGTTTAAAAACTCAAATGCATCTCTATATTCAATATATGTATATGCGCCATCACCATACAAATATGATTCAAGCGATTCAAGGGTAAGGTATAATCCTCTTGGCATTCTTCCAAATTCACCTTCTGCATAAGTGAAATATAAAGAATTAATTCCAGCTTTTATTTTAGCTATATCTAATCCATTTCTAAGCATATCTTCTATAGAAGATATAAATAGCTTAACAAACTCATCCTTTTTATCTTCGCTTATATTCTGTGCGATTACAGAATACATCCCTGACTTTAAGCCAATATCATAATGAGAAAATACTGCTTCTCCAAAGCCAGCATTCAAAAACTTTTCTTTCAAGATTGCTGATTCTGATGAAAACAATACGTAATCAATTATTTGCATAACTATATTTTTTAAACTAGTCTTTTCTTTATCAAGTGCAAATGAATATGATATGTATGCTTTATCCTTATTATCTTCGAAATCGACATTGTAGAAACTAACCTGCTCTTTATTCTCAACTATTTCTTTAGTATCTAGAAAAGTAGCATCAACTTCAATATAATTAAAATCTTTCAAATATTCATTTTCTAGATACTCAAGTTCAGCATTATAATCAAGTTTTCCATAAAAATAAATTATCGCATTACTTGGTGAATAATACTTTTTGTGAAACTCAATGAACTCATCATAAGTCAAATTGATAATCTCTTTTGGATTGCCACCATAGTCATAGGCATAATTTGTACCATTAAAAAGATTTTCGAGTGTAGCTGATTCCAAAATTGAATCTGGGTCAGAGTACACTCCCTTCATTTCGTTATACACTACACCATTGACCGTAAGATTTGAGTTTGCATTATCCATCTCATAATGCCATCCCTCTTGCTTAAACAACCTATCATCCCTTACAACATTTGGATAAAAAGCTGCATCAAGATATACATCAACTAGATTATGAAAATCTTTCAGGTTTGCAGAAGCAACAGGGTAACAGGTTTTATCTGGAAATGTCATTGCATTTAAAAAAGTATTCATGCTACCTTTAGCAAGTTCTATAAATGGATCCTTAACATTATATTTTCTTGACCCACAAAGTACTGAATGCTCTAAAATATGCGGTGTACCCTTACTACTATTGACAGGTGTCTTAAATGCAATATTAAACACTCTATTTTCATCATCACAGATTAAAAGTACAATCTTGGCTTTTGTAATCTTATGCTCAATCTCTACAACTTCAAGGTTTTGCTCCTCAATTACCTTACTGCCAATAATGGTATATTTATTTTTATTTACATCATTTAAACTAAACATATTAAAATCTAATTTGATTTAAAACTAAGGCTTTAAATAAACTCAAATCCTCCCTCACATATAAATATGGTTTATAAAGAAAATATGTTTCACAATCTATATCAAATGGTTTTCTAATCCCAAGTTTTTTCGCCATCATATTAATTCTAGTCAAATGAAATTCACTTGACATAAATCCTATATTTAAAAAATCTAAATCAAAATAATCATCATTGTCTTTAAATGGTCTCGTAATTATATTTTCTCTCGCATTTCTTTTTATAGCATCTTTTTTTATTAATTTTAAAGAATTAACTACATTTTCGCTTGTATTGATTGAAAAAGGATCAACAATTATTCTGCTATCATTGACACCTCTTTTCATCATATAATTTCTCATGTATACTGCTTCTTCTATTGGTTCATTTTCGCCCTTAGCACCTGTAAGTACAAACTTACATCTTTTGTGATTAACAGAATACTCAATTGCTTTCTCTATACGACTATTCATAATCTCATTTTTATCTTCACTGACGCCAGCACCGAAAACTATGATATAGTCATAATCTCTTTCTTTTTCATTTAAATAATTCTTAGGATATATTACATTAAACAAGATAAGTCCGATCACTCCAGAAAAAAAGAATATAGATACCACCTTAACCAATTCATGGAAAAATGAAGGTCCTCGTTCTTCCTTATTGATTGGATATGCATTAATATAGTATAAAAGCAATAATAATACTCCCATCGTAACAAATACTGTATTCACGCTTAAGCTAAATGACATAAGCATATCACAAAGTGCTATATACACAAAAACTAATATAGCTGCAATAAGAAATATAAATTTTTTAATTACTCTAATCACCTGATCTAATTATATCCAAAGGTTCTACCATGTCACTAAACTTTACTTTTATTCTTTGTTTTGCATGTGGGCAGGAATCAATTTTTTCACCACTAACCTCATCGTACATCTCTAAAACTTTTACCTTCAAATTAGTGAAATCCGGTTTCATGACTATAAGATTGTCACCAACTGAAAATTTATTCTTTTGTTCTAGGTATGCAAATTCCTTATCTACTCTATCAATGGTGCCAAAATATGTAGCGCCAACTACATAGGTATTATTGTCATATATCTGTGTGCTATTGTCCGCTTTTCCAAAATAAAACCCTGTAGTATATTCTCTATAAGTACATTTAGCAATTTCTGTTTTATAAGTCTCTATATTTTTAAAGTATAATTCTTTATCTTTATAATAATCATCTATAGCTTTTCTATATGTCCTTGCAACTGTAGCTATATAAAGAGCAGTCTTCATGCGTCCCTCAATCTTTAAAGAATCTATCCCCGCATCAATTAGTTTATCTATATATTCAATCATATTTAAATCTTTTGAATTAAATATATATGTACCTCTTTCTGTCTCAATAACTGGCATATACTGTCCCTGTCTCTCCTCTTCTTCAAGCAATTTATATTTCCATCTGCATGGATGAGTGCATTCTCCCTCATTTGCAGACCTACCAGTCATAAATGCAGATAATAAACATCTTCCGGAATATGATATACACATAGCTCCATGTACAAATGCCTCTATCTCAACTGTATCCTTTACCTCTTCTTTTATTTTTTTTATCTCATCTAAAGACAATTCCCTTGCAAGCACTACTCTCTTTATGCCTAGGTCTCTAAAGAACTTTACTGTCTCATAATTAGTTGTATTTGCCTGAGTGGATAAATGAATGTCTATACCTTTAAATATTTTCTTTGCCATACTTATAAGTCCTATATCAGATACAAGTACTGCATCTGGTTTTATATCATTTAATTCTTCAAAATATTTCTTTGCGTCATCTAAGTCATCATTATGTGCATATATATTTGCTGTCACATATACTTTTACATTATTTCTATGCGCATAGTCAATGCATTCCTTCATCTCACTAAGTGTAAAGTTTTTTGCCTTTGCTCTAAGTGAAAATGCTTCTCCTCCAATATAAATAGCATCCGCTCCATAACGGACTGCTATCTTAAATGTGTCTACATCTCCAGCAGGTATTAATAATTCTACTTTTTTATTGATACTGATAATCCATCTCCTATACTATAAATGTATGTATTTAATTCCTCATCCCTAGTTATAGTATGTAAAAATTCTCTCATTCTCTTATGAATAGTCCTATCTCTCTTTTTTATCAAAAACTTTGACTCAAGTATTTCGCCATCTTTAAAGATATTATCTGCGATAAGTATTGCATCCTTTTTCATAAGTCTCTTTATATCGTTAAGCCAATTTATATACTGCCCCTTTGCAGCATCTAAGAAAACAAAGTCAAATATCTCTCTTTCTTTATTCTCTTTCAAATATATTCCTGCGTCGTTTTCAATTAATTCTATTTTAGATTTATCAAAATACTTATCTATATTACTCTTCGCTATTTTTATTCTCTCTCCATAGTCTTCTATAGTAACTATCTTAGCATCTTTACAAAGCTTATGAATTACTAAGGTGGAGTATCCTATGGCAGTGCCTATCTCAAGCACATTCTCAACTTTCTTCATCGAAAGTATCATCCTTATAAAATCTTTTGTCTCATCTCTTATTATCGGTACATCGTGTTCTATGGCATACTCTTTTAGTTCTCTTATATCTTTATCTATTTCACCCGACAAAGAATTAATAAAATCTGACACTCTAATTTCTTCAATATTTTCCAACATACTATTCTGTCTCTTCTGTGTCTTCAACCAAATCTTCTTCTGGCGATAACTGATAAACTTCATCAGTACCTTGTGTCACTATAATATCATTGCTCGTAGGACTATCAAATATATCTAGCATATTTTTTATAGTCATAGATGTCTTTAAACTATATACATTTGGAGTAAAATTAGTTTTATAAATTTTTGCTCTAAACTTAAATGCTAAAGTATCGTCTATAAGTCCTGCCTTTTCAAGATTATTGGCTATGACATCTGCTGTGTCTCCATTTTTAATTTCAAAAACTATCTCTTCACCACTCTCATCGCTTGCTAGTGCTCTTTCATAAAATAATCTATGGCCAAGATTAAATAACTGCATACCTATGAAATAAATTATCACACAAAAAATAGCCATCTTTACAAAAAACTTGGCAATTTTCAAAAACAAATATGATAATTTTTCTAAAGTATTGTTTTTCATATAATTTTAAAAAAGGGCGGTTAACCCGCCCGTTTTTTAGTTTTCTTTATTTTCTTCTTCCATCTTCTTTGCGTATTCTTCTATATTTACATCTGCTACATCTTCTACATTTTCTTTAGTAGGTTCTGGTTCTGGAAGAAGCGCTTTCATACTAAGTGATATTTTTTTATCTACTTCATTGTAATCTATAACCTTTGCTTCTATCTCCTGTCCTATAGTAAGTACATCTTCTGGCTTTTTGATCTTCTCTCTTGCGATTTCTGATACATGAAGCAATGCATCGATATAATCATCAAGTGCTACAAATGCACCATAGTCTGTCATTCTTACAACTTTACCTTTTACAGTCTTACCAAGTGCATAATTAACTCTTGCTATAAGCCATGGGTTCTCTTCAGGGAACTTAGCAGTTAAAGATATCTTGCCGTCTTTTATATCACGAACTAATACCTTTATCTTATCTCCGATGTTGAAAGTTTTCTTTGGATTCTTAATCTTTCCCCATCCCATCTCTGATATATGAAGAAGTCCATCTATACCACCAAGATCAATGAATGCACCATAGTCAAGAAGATTAATTATAGTACCTTCTATGATATCACCTTCGTGAATCTTAGCTAAAGCATCTGCCCTCTTTTTCTTTTCTTCAAGTACAAGTAATCTCTTTCTATCTCCGATACAACGATTTCTTGCTGGATTAAACTCTGATATTACAAAATCTATCTCTTTTCCATCATAAGTAGAGATGTCTTCATTAGATTTGTTTGATACAAGAGAACGTGGTATGAATACAGTAACCTCTGGCTCAATCTGAGCAACTATACCGCCCTCTGTAATCTTAATAACCTTACCATGTTGAACATTTCCACTTTCAAAAAGTTCTTTAAGTTTCTCATTGATTTGGCTTTGCACAAGTTCTCTTCTTGAAAGTACAACTTGACCTTCACCATCATTCAACTTTTTAACTACTACTTTAAGCTCATCACCTACATGTAGTACTTTAGTAAGATCTAAATCTGGTTCTCTACTATAATCAAAACTTTTGATTATACCATCTGCCTTATATCCGATATTAAGTGCTGCATAATCTTTGTGCACACTCAAAACCTTTCCAGTAATTTGATCTCCTGGATGAATCTCCTTCATCGACTCATTAAGCAATTCTTCAAAACTCATTTCTGACATTGTTCAAAATCTCCTCAATTAAGTAGTCTGGCGTAGACGCTCCTGCACTTACGCCGACCTTAAAATTTTTTTCTATACTAATGTTTTTAGTATCGTCTTTACTATTCAATAAGTATGTATTTTTACAATACTCTTTTGAAATCTCGTACAATTTCTTTGTATTGGATGAAGTGTTGCTACCTATAATTAACATCACATCACAGCTACTGGCAAGTTCCTTTACCTCATCCTGCCGATTTTGCGTAGCATTGCAAATCGTATTC
>OMRR01000053.1 GCA_900313535.1 uncultured Eubacteriales bacterium | reverse complement strand
TTAATTATTATATGATTATTTTACTGAGAATTTTATTTGTCATTTTGATTATAATATTGGTTTTGATACTAATATTATTAGTCTTGCTACTATATCCATTTAAATATAAACTGTTATTAACATATGATAAAGATTCTACAGTCAAACTTAATATTAAATATATAATTTTTAGACTTAAGGGTTTCCTTTCATTTAAACCAAAATTTAAATATGAATTAAAACTGTGGCGTAATTATTTGCTAAATAGTGAAAATGATAAAAAAGAAAAAAAGAAAGATAATAGTATAGCTAAGACTGATTTTATAGAAAATAAAGACATAGAAAATGAGATTGTTGAATCAAAGGATACCGTTAAAAAACTATTTAAAAGTGCTAAAAATTTAGAAAAAAAGATTGATAATAAAGAATCTTATACTAAAGAAGAGATTGAAAACTGTGTAAGTGAAAGCAACAATTTTATTGATCAATTTAAAAATATTATCCCATCAAAAAAGATATCTGCTATAAAGAAAATTGTCAATGAAGTATTATATTCATTAAATGTTATAAAGCCAAATTACTGTAAAATAAGTATTAATTATGAATCAACAGACCCATATACAGTTGGCACTGTATGTGCTATTGCAGCACCATTTTATGCAATTTTAGGTGACGGAATCAGTTTAAAGACAAGTGTAAAAAAAGATAATATTTGCGGAAATATTTTAATTTGCGGTAGGCCTATGTTAGTTAGACTAATAAAACCTATATTTAAAATTATATTTGATAAAGAAATTAAAAGTGCATTTAAATAAATAACTTGTAAAATTGAAATTATTATTATATAATATTTGTAATCACTAAAGAGATTTGGAGGAAAGTATGGATAATAAGATTAAAGAAAATATTCAAGCTGTATTTGATGGTGTAGTTGCCTTATCAAATACCAAACAAGTAATTGGTGATCCATACTTGGTAGGAGAGACCACTATCATTCCTTTTTTGGAGACAAGCGTAGGTGCTGGTTTTGGAGAGTTTAATGCCGATAAAGAGGCAAGTGGCATGGCTTGTAAGGTGACGCCAGTAGCATGCTTAGTTATTCAAAATGGATTTACTAAACTTATAAATATCAATAATCCAGACCCTATAGCTAAAGCCCTTGATTTAATACCTGATTTAGTTGATAAATTGACAAAAAAGGGCGCTTCTGACCCTGAAGTTGCTGAGGCAATCTCTGAAATTAAGGATAGTTACATGGACGATTAATCTTGCATTTATAATGGGTTTGTGATATAATAAATTGCTTTAATTTATTCATATATAGGAGGTGCGTATGGCAAAGTGCGTGGTATGTGAAAAAGGAGTGAAGTTTGGCAATGCCGTTAGTCACTCTCACAGAAAATCAAATAGAACATTCAAAGCAAATCTTAAGCACGTAACTATAAAGACAGAAGAGGGCAATAAGAAATGCTATGTATGTACAAGATGTCTTCGCTCAGGAAAAGTTGAAAGAGCATAAAAAGAACAACCAATCGGTTGTTCTTTTTTTATCTTATATTATTATGCTTTAACTTTTATTGAATGTTGGAGAATAATTAATAATGCCATACCACCCAAACCAATTACATCTGTTATCATTCCTGGTCTTATCAATAGTAATCCAAAGAGTATAAACAAAATTCTTTCAATTACAATCATATTTCTAAATAAGTATCCTCTAATTCCTGCTGACACACAGAATATTCCAGCTACGGAAGTTATAATTATCATTATAACTTGCACAGTGCTTGTATCAATAAATAGTAGTGCAGGGTCAAGTCCAAATATATATGGTACTATGAAACCAGCTATTGCAATTAATGTTGCATGAATTGCTGTTTTCATCGGTGAGGTTTCTGCAATTGCAGAACCTGCATATGCTGCAAGTGCTACCGGTGGAGTTATATCTGCAACTATACCAAAGTAGAATACAAACATATGTGCAGCAAATATATTCATTCCCATTTTTACAAGAATTGGTGCACATGTTGTAGCCATTATTACATATGTTGCAGTTGTAGGAACACCCATACCAAGTATTATACAAGTAATCATTGTTAAAAACATTGCTATCATCATATTTCCATTTGAAATATTTGAAATTGCTGCTGTAAGTTTATTTGTCATACCTGTAGATGTTATAACTCCTGCGATTATACCTGCTACAGCACAGGCTATACCAACTGATATTACACTTTGTGCTCCAGATGCCAAAGAATCAATAATTAACTTTGGTGTTGACTTAGCAACATGTGGTATTGGTGATTTTTTATTGAAAATGCCATGAACGATGCTTAGTAATACAGCAACTATTATTGCATAATATGCTGCCTTAGGCATTGTTGATGTGATTATTAAATATGTAAGCACTATAAGTGGAAGAATTAAATACCAAGATTTAGCAACTTGCTTGAAACTTGGCAATTCTGATTTTGGTATTCCTTTGAGTCCAAGTTTTTTTGCTTCAAGGTGTACAGATATAAATATACCAGCAAAATATAAAAGTGCAGGTAGACAGGCACGAAGTGCAATGAAGGTATATTGTTGATTAGTATATTCAATCATTAGGAAAGCAGCTGCACCCATGATTGGTGGCATTATTTGTCCTCCAGTAGATGCTGCAGCTTCAACTGCACCAGCAAATTCTGACTTATATCCATTTTTTTTCATCAATGGGATAGTAATTGAACCAGTAGTTACAGTATTTCCAACTGATGAACCAGAAACCATACCACAAAGTGCACTTGATATAACAGCAACTTTTGCTGGGCCTCCGACAGTGTGGCCTGCTACTGAATTTGCAAAGTCAATAAAGAAATCTGAGATACCAGTTCTTTCAAGGAATGAGCCAAAGATTACAAACAATGCAATAAATGATATACATGCATTGATTGGAATTCCAAGTACCCCATCATTTGAAAAGAATAAATATGATATTACAATTCTAAGTGATTTTTTAGATAAGGCATATAGTATAAAACAGGTTGATACTATAACTATAGGAAGTCCAGTAGCTCTACGACATGCCTCTAATGTAAGAATCAATCCAATAATACCAATTATTATCATTTCCTGTGTAAGACGTGTTGATAGACTTATTACTTGCTGACAATTAAATACAACATATCCATATATTACTAAGGATAATGCTGCAAGTAAAAGATCATAAATAGGTATATGATTTACTCGCTTTTTTAATCTTTTGCTTGCTGGATATAGTAAGAATATACAAAATACAATTAAACCAACGAAAGCAGCACGATTAATCTTTGTATCAAAAAGTGAGTACAATGCTATAAAAAAGCATAATAATGAGAAAAATACTAATATACAAGTAATAATTACATTGGGAATACCAGTAAATACTCTTGTCTTTGATTTTTCGTTCTCAAGAAACTCTGCACCTCTTGATAATTCTTTTTTAAGATTATTAATTTCCATAACAACTCCATTTAGTGTATATTTAACTTCTGTTATTTTATATCTATTCTAATTTTAATATTTTTACCACATAATTCCCATAAACTATACTCTTTATCGTCATTAATTTTAAGTTTATGGTCATATATATTGCTTAAATAGTATATTAATGGATCAATTTTCTTATCAATATTTTCTATAATCATTGAACCATCATTTCCATATCTTAAAGTTTCATTATTTTCAAGTTCAGTTTCTACACCCGCTCCATAATTATAGTATACTGTCTTATAGACATATATCTCATTTTTTTCATTAAACCTATAATAATCAATTACTGGGCTTTTATTGACAGAATGTATAAACTCTATGGAAAAGAAATCTTCAGCATTTATTGGTAGCTTTGCTATTTCAGAGTCAGTAGTATTATTATATATTATTAATTTCTTATTTTCAATATTTTGTTTATTGCAAGAAATTAAAAATAATAATGCCATAGTTGTTATCACTATGGCATTAATTATTTTGAAATTTACTTTTTTTATGTGACTAATTATTTCAAAGCACCAATTTCTTTATAATATTTTTCTGCACCTTTGTGATATGGTATTGATATTCCAGATATTGCGGTGTTGATATCAATTAATTGTCCTTTTTGGTGGTTGCTTGCTATAGCAGCCTTTTCATCAAATAATGCTTTAGTGAATGTATATACTGCATCTTCGCTTAAGTTATTGCTTGCTATAAATGTAGCCATAACTGCAACAGTCTTTACATCATCATTGAGTACAGTATATGAATCCTTTTCAATGTTAACCTTTGCATAGAAACCATACTGTTGTATAAGTTGGTTAGCATGCTCGTCATCAATGCTTAAAATATTGAAATCAAAGTTAGTAGCAAGCTCAGTAACAGCAACTGTTGGGTGTCCAGCAGTAATGAATGCTGCATCTAAAGTTCCATTTTTAAGAGCGTTACATGAATCAGCAAAACTTTGATTTCCTTTAACTATATCTGTGTTCATATCTATGCCATAGATACCTAAAATTTGCTTTGCGTTAAACTCAGTTCCAGATCCAGAATCGCCAACTGAAACTCTTTTTCCTTTTAATTCTTCAATGCTATTGATTGACTTGTTAGCAATGATTTGTATAGCTTCTGGATACATAGAAGCTATAGCTGAAAATGTTTGTATTGGCTTTTCACCTTCAAACATATCAGTGCCATTATAAGCATATGACATAACGTCATTTTGAAGAATTGCAATTTGTGCATCACCGTCATTAACCATGTATGCGTTTGCCTTAGAAGCACCAGTTGATACTACGCTAATGTTCATTTTGTCAATTAAAACTTCATTTAATCTTTGAGCAATAACATTTGAAAAACCATAATATGTTCCTGATGTGCCACCAGATGCGAGTGATATTTCTTGAAATGCAACTTCGCTACCAGCGTTAGCACTTGTTGAATTTGAACTAGAATTACCACATGCTACTAAAGATAAGATCATTGAAACTGCCAATAAAAGGCTTGCGAATTTCTTTAATTTTTTCATAATTACTCCTTTATTTATATATATGTAATTTCTTATTATACTATTTTTTAGCAAAATATACAATAAAAAATAATTGTTCAAATTAATTATAGGGACCTCTAAAAAGTGAGCATTTGAAAAACTTTGTTTTTCAAAAGTGCGAACTTTAGAGGTTCCAGCGGGCACCTTAACTCGAAAAAGT
>OMRR01000020.1 GCA_900313535.1 uncultured Eubacteriales bacterium | reverse complement strand
GTACTCTAGCACTTGCAAATGGTGTCAGCAAGATAGAAGAATCTATTTTTGAAAATAGATTTAAATACGTTGATGAGATACTTAAAATGGGTGCCAAAATTAAAATAGACAATACCTCAATAATTATTACAGGTGTAAAAGAATTAAAATGTCAAAAAATGGTTGCACCTGATTTAAGGGCTGGAGCTGCTTTGGTTATGGCTTGCCTTGCAGCTAAAGGTGAATCTGAAATAGATAAAATTGAATTTGTTGAAAGAGGATATGAAGATTTTGTAAATAAACTTAAAGATCTTGGTGCTGATATAAAAAAAATAGAGGTGTGATAAAAATGAAAGACTTTGTAATAACATGTACATCTACTTGTGATATGAATCCATATTATTTAAGGCAACATAATATATATTATGTTAGTTTCTATTATTATTTAGATGATAATAAATATTATGATGATTTTTTTAAAGAGCATTCAGTTAGTGAGTACTATACTAAAATCAAAACTTGTAATGTCAAAACATCTCAACCAGATCCAGAACAATATAGAGATTTGTGGAATAAATTGATTGAGCAAGGTAATGATATATTACATATAGAAATGGACTCTGGTATATCTGGAGCAGTAAACTCTGCACTAATTGCGAAATCACTTGTAGAAGAAATAAATAAAGATGCCAAGATTTATATTGTAGATTCTTTGACAGCATCTGCTGGTTATGGGTTAATGCTTGATAAAATTTGTGTGTATAGAAATAAATATAATGATATAGATAAAGTATATGAATATGCAGAAAAATTAAGACATGATATAAATGTTGTATTTATAGTTGAGAATTTAGATCAATTAATTAAAGGCGGTAGATTATCAAAGGTAGCAGGCGGTATAGGGAAAATATTAAATGTTGTGCCAATACTTCATGTTGATGATAATGGAAAGTTAGAGAGCATTAAAAAGTCACGTGGCTTAAATAATGCAATGGATGAACTTATAGGAATAATTAGTCAAAATATAATTGATAATGATAAGGTTATAGTTGCACATTCAAATTGTTTAGATAATGCAAAGACAATGGTTTCAAAGATTAAAGAAAAGTTTCCAAATATTATTATATCAAATGAAGAAATAACTAATGTAGGTACAGTTATAGGCGGACATACAGGTGAAGGTGCCATAGTTGTCGCATATGAAGGAAAGGGTAGAGTTTAGATTTCGCGTTAAATAATATGGAAAATCAATTTCAAAAATATTTACAAGCGAAAACAAATCGTTTAAGACGCAAAAAAAAATACAATCCTAAAAGATTATTTCTTGCCGTTTTAGCACTTTTTGTAATACTTTTTTTAATTAGTTTTACTAACAAATTAATTAAAAATGCGACTACTTCTGTAGAAAATAATGATATAGATATTATAAATGAGATATTAATTGATGAAACTATTGACAATATATTAGATGATAGTGATGATGATTCTGACATTGAAAACAATATAGAAAGTAGTTTAAATAATTCTGAGATTGATGATGATGAAGTCACAGATCCAAAGATTGAAGCTGTAATCAATTCTTATCAGAATCTTGGTGTTATTAGTTGCAATGGTTATATCAACTTTAGATCAGAACCAAATGCAAAAAATACTAGAAGTATAATTGGTTTAATGAATAATGGTGATGCATTAGACATATTGGAATGGGATGTAAAAAATAATTCTACATTCTGTAAAGTAAAATCTGGCGGCATGACTGGTTATGTGGCTAAACAATATGTAATGACTGGTAATGCTGCAAAAAATGTAGCAAAAAATAATGTCGCAGATAGAATAATAGTATTAGTTGATAAATTAAGAATGAGATCATCACCAACAACTAATGCTGATAATATAGTTGGTACAACATATAAAGGCGAAAGATATAGATTAATATCAGTTGATAATGGTTGGGCTAAAGTCCATGCTGACAATTTAGAAGATGTAGACACTGCTTATGTAAGTGCTGATAATAAGTATATTGAGGTTAAATTTTGCTTATCTGAAGCAAGAACACAAGATTTGAAATCAGATGTGCTTAATTACTATGATAATCTTGGTGTAGCAACTGCAAAAGATTGGCTCAATATAAGAAAGACAGCAAGTGATAAGAGTTCAATAATTGGTAAACTACCTGGTAAAGCTGGTTGTGAAATATTAGGAGAGACAGGTAATTTCTACAAAATTAAATCTGGTAAAGTAACTGGATATGTAAGTAAACAATATCTTGCAACTGGTAAAAAAGCAGAAGATTTAGCACTTCAATATGCTGACCTAAGAGCAATAATCAAAATTCCTGCTCTAAGAGTTCGTTCTGCACCAAGTACTAAAGCAAAACAATGGACTACAATTAGAAAAGAAGAGACATATATTGTTAAGAATCAACTTGATGGTTGGGTTGAAATAGAAATTGATGAAGATTCTGATAAAGGATATATTTCAACTTCAAAGAATTATGTGGAAGTTAGATATGCATTAGAGCAGGCTATTGAATTCCACCCTGCAACTACAGCTGGTACTTCATCACTTAGATCAAATATAAAGAATTCTGCTATCAGGCATATTGGCGAGGCATATGTATGGGGCGGAAACAAACTTGGATCTGGAGTTGATTGCTCAGGATTTGTACAACAGATATTTAAACAATATGGAGTTACACTTCCTAGAGTTTCAAAAGAACAGGCAAAATCAGGAGTTGCTGTTACATCTGCTAATAAGAAAGTTGGTGACCTTGTATTCTACACAAATAGTAATGGAGTTGTTGACCACGTTGGTATATATATTGGTAATAATCAAATAGTCCACGCTGCAAGTACAAAGGC
>OMRR01000061.1 GCA_900313535.1 uncultured Eubacteriales bacterium | reverse complement strand
TTCTGTATACTTTGTTCCAGATGTAACTTTACCAAATGATGTAATATTTGGTACTGTGCCAGTACCCTTTGTTTTATAACTTCTTTTGCCATCACCATAATAACTTTCAGTTATTTGTGCAGCACTACCAGTTTTTCTTAAATTATGATATACATGGTTCCATACATTAATCAAAATAACTGGATAATATTCTTTTGAAAATTTTCTCACTACAAGTTCGCCATTTGGTTGTATATGCATAATCCAACGACTACCAGAACCTTCAACAGTAGCTGTTCCTATATTTTGTTCTAAGTTTTCCTTATTCGTCCCGGCAGAAATAGTATTAGAAGTCCCAGTCGAAGTAATAGAATCAGTTCTACCTCCCGCTGGATATTTATTTTCAAAATTAAAATTTGTCTCACCAGATGCTCCCCAAATCCAGTGTCTCATATTATTTATAGAACCATTAGTTGTATTCCAACCAGAAGACCACCATCCATAACCCCTTGCTTTGTAACTTGTGATATATAAATCTCTTGTAATATTAGCTACCACATTTGGCACAAGAGTTTGTGTTCCAGGCTGCCACTCATTTATCCACCAAAAATTATTGTTGGTATTATCCATAAGCTTTTGCCAAAAATTTTCTGGTTCTTTAGTGATATTAATTCCTGCTAGATAACTGGCAATCGCCCCATCAATCTTACTATCGATGCTTGTGTTATAATTGTCAATTTGTTCATTAAAGTCTTTCTTCATAGCCTCAAATTCTGCCTTTGTAATAAAAGCAGAGCCGTCATTATCACTAACGACAGCCGCCATACTCTCTATACTCAATAAAAACGCAAAAATAAGGCATAGTGCCTTCTTCCACATTTTTCCGTTATTTCTAGTCATTAATCAGTTAACATACGACCATAAACTATATAATTATAGCTTGCACCTCGCTTAGGAAAATCTATAATAAACATACTTTTATGTCTACCCTAGCTAATCTCACTGAAAGCATTTTGCCAACCAACTATCATAGGATAAATATGTTTTTAACTTCCAATTTAACGGAAAAATGCCGTAAACATTGCAAAATGCTGGAAGTGAAGAGCGGAGCCAACGAAGCGTCAAGGCTGTTCGTGCTTGCACGGACGCATGATAGCGAAGTTCGGCCACAGCGATAAGGACTACATCCAAGAAAATTGAAAAGATAGGGGGTCAAAGCCCCCTTAAAAATTGACAAATTTTAGACATATTTTAGATATATTTAAGACACAATTATTAATATTTTAAGCAAAAAAAATATGGGCAATTTGCCCATATTTAATTATGTTTTAAACCCCGCCCCATTTATCTATCCAATATACTTAAGTGCAGTTTTAATTCTATTGATAGTCTCTTCTTTTCCAATGATACTTGCTATCTCAGTAGCTCCCGCAGGAGTATTCTCAAGACCTGAGAGTGCTATACGGATAGGCCACATTAGTTTTCCAACTTTTAACTCATTTGCCTTTCCAAATTCCTTAAGAATTGCAAATAAATTATCATTATTATAGTCATCAGTGCTTTCAAAAATTGGCAAAACTTTATTAAGTATATCTACGCTTTCATCTTTAGTAAGTTTATTCTTCTCATTTACATATAAGTTTAAATCATAATTATCACTTATTTTTTCAAAGAAAGAAATCTTATCTGGTATATCAGGGAAAACTTCAATTCTTGATTTGACACATAGAGCAATTTTCTTTTTGTCTATACTTTTAGTAATGACCTTGTCAACATATGGCATCGCCATTTCCAAATATCTATTTTCATCCATTGCTTCAATGTATTTGCCATTCATCCATTTTAGTTTAGTCATATCAAGCACTGCAGGACTTTTTGAAATTCTCTTATAATCAAAAAGTTCTATCATCTTCTGCAAATCAAAAATTTCTTCATTTGACGCAGGACTCCAACCAAGTAAAGCTACAAAGTTTAATATACACTCTGGCAAAAGTCCTAAAGCAATCATATCTTCGAAACTTGCTGCTCCATGTCTTTTTGAAAGTTTGTGATGATTCTCGTCAGTAATTGGT
>OMRR01000052.1 GCA_900313535.1 uncultured Eubacteriales bacterium | reverse complement strand
TTTATCTTATCTTTCCCTACATAAATGACATATAGTTCTGGTGTTGGCAATTTTACTTTCTTACTTCCATAAAGATTTACTTTATTCTTTGTTAAATAATTTTTATATGTATTTGCAAGGTATAAAAACAAACGAACTAATATATTTACTGACCAAGTGCTTTGTGATTCAAGTAAGAATATTATCTTGTCTTTTATTATCATTCCTAAGTCATTATATATGTCATTTACTACTATTGCTTTAAGTGTCACTATCTTTATATCTTTGGTTGTTACATTTTTGTCTTCTGGATGTAATGCCTCATAAAGCTGTAGTGTATACTTTTTATCTCTAAATAAGTCAGTGAATACTGAATCTTTAATATTATGTCTTGCTTTTAGGCTTTTTACTTTCTTCATAACATTATAATACCATAATCATCTCTTTTTTTCAATAAGTCATTTTTACAGATAGTGTCAAGTTGATAGAGTCAAAACTAAAAAGGGACGCCAAAGAGTGTCCCTAAATTATAAATATTGTTGTGTTTTTAAATAGAGTAATGATGTGCACGATGATATTATATATGTAAATACTCTGCCAATTTTTGAAGAATAAAAGGAACAAAAAAGATGGGTATATTATTGCAATATTAAGGACATTGTTTTAGTTGTTGATATATCTTTATATGTATATAATAACATTAAACGAACTATTCTTCTTCATACTCCATA
Organism: uncultured Eubacteriales bacterium; assembly: GCA_900313535.1. GTDB lineage: Bacteria > Bacillota > Clostridia > Lachnospirales > Lachnospiraceae > UBA3633. The sequence continues at coordinate 2,116 of OMRR01000052.1, read as the reverse complement.
CTTAAATTACTAATAACCACATATTTTCCTGAAGGATTCAAATCTTCAGGTCCAATTCTAAGCCACATATTATCCTGTTTTTCCATTGGGATTTTAATTTCAATTTCTGTTTCACCACTTGAATTAGATGATACTAATTTATCTTTATATAATATTCCATTTTCATCTTTATAATAATCATTATTTACTTGTGTTGTATAATCACCTTTTTTTAATGATAACAAAACATTTTGAGATGGCTCTGCTGAATTGGATAAATTTGCATCATAAACTTTATATTTTAATTTTAGTTTTAAATCACCTTTTGCTGTTGTTTCTACAACTATTGGAAGTCCTTGATTAAGTTGTAAATATTTATTATTATAAAAATATTTGTGGTTTTTTAAAGTTCCCACGTCCTTCCTTCTAAACATAGGAAGACCAATAGTAAAACTATCAGATGCATTTTCTCCATATATATATGCAAGCGCACCTGAAGGGTTTGCTATATTGTCTCTATAATTGTCAGCATATATTTTTACATATGCTTGATTAAAAGTTGTTTGAACTTTATTAGCACCCGTCCAATCATAAAAATTTGCACCACCAAGCTGCACATCATCTCTTAATTGAGTATAATTGATTGTTTGATTAAAATTAGCACCAAGCATTAAATAATTAAGTCTTTGCATATCAGCTATTGCCTGATTAGATCCAGAAGGAAAATAAGTAAAGCCTACATCAATCCCACCATGATATGTTGTCATAGGCAATTGATCATATGTACCGGCTGCTGTGGTTGGAATTGGATTGCCATAAACGATAGATCCTAAATTAAAATTACTTGCATCTATATATTGGTTATAAAAATTCATATAATTTCCATTTACATTCCCTACATGCAAATTCCAATACAGATAATGATCTCCAGGATCTAGAATATTAATTCTTGTGCCATGTCCACTGTCAACACCTGGTGCCATGCCCACATCTCCCCAACTACCAGCATTTGTCCCATGGTTATCGCCATTTACATTACCAGAAGCAGTGTCTATCATCCATTGCTCAACCTTTAATACAGTTGCAGTATCGGTTTCGTATTGATTAAAAGTCCATTCTCCATTATTTTCTTTCCTTTCTTCAAAGAAATACACTGGTGGATTGCGCTTAGCTGTAATTCCCTCACCAGATCCATAAATTGCAAATCCATCTGTCGTGGCCGAAATTCTAGTGGTTGCATTTCCTATAACAAAAGCAATAAACCAAGTTCTTACATCTCTCATTCGCCCAAGACCTAAATATAAACGTTGTGCACGAAGAGAGCGGTATTTTAAAAAATTAATTTCTTGATATTTATCGTCTGTTTCAGTGTAGGATGTTGTAGAATTAAATTTTCTATATTTATGCTTTGCCCATACTCCATTAGCCCACCTTATCGTATTATAATTGGTCACAGGACATGATATTATACGTTTTTTTGCCATATGTATTCCAGCAAGATAACTCGCTATCGCACCATCGATTTTACTATCTATTGATGTGTTATATTGGTCAATCTGAGATTGGAAGTTATTTTTTAATGAATCAAATTCAGCTTTTGTTATAAATGCTGAACCATCATTATCACTAACTACCGCTCCAATACTTTCTATACTCATAAGCACAATTAAAAGTAAGGCAAAAAATCTTTTAACTATTTTTGTGCTCTTTCTCATAATTTAATATTCTACGACCTATTTGGTGCGGGTTCCGCAAGCGTTCGCCCCTACGATTATGGCGTTCGCCCCTACGGTTACGAGTGTACAAAGTTCACCCTATATACGGGCTCGCAATGCTCGCCCCTACGGCATAGGGGGTCTGGTCCCCACTCCCAAGGGCCAACTTCCTTACAAGTTAAAAAGATAGGGGGTCAGCATAGGGGGTTATCGCAAAAGTTTTAAAATATAGACAAAGCATTCAAAAAAGTAGACATATAAAGTCAAAAAAACAAGGCTTCAGAAGCCTTGTTAAATGGTGTCCCTATTTTTCAAATTATATACCCCGTCCCGAAATTTAAAAAAACAAGGCTTCAAAAGCCTTGTTAAAGGGTGTTCCCAAATTTCAAATAATATACCCCGTCCCTAAATTTTCCTAAATT
>OMRR01000049.1 GCA_900313535.1 uncultured Eubacteriales bacterium | reverse complement strand
GCATACCTACTTGCGAGCGTGAAAGGATTCGAACCCTCGACACCTTGGTCCGTAGCCAAGTGCTCTATCCAGCTGAGCTACACGCTCTTATTTTATAGTCTTTTCGGACTAAAAGGCACTGAAATACCAGTGCCTTGTCCTATTATAACAAATTAAATTATAAATATCAAGAATCTTTATTTTAGAATTATATATTTATTTATTCTTCAAATAATTATCTATACCTATAGCTGCCTTTTTGCCTGCACCCATAGCAAGTATAACTGTTGCTGCACCTATAGCTGCATCTCCACCTACAAACACACCTTTTATACTTGTAGCAGTTGTTTCTTCATCATGTAAGATACAACCTTTTTTATCAGTATCTAAACCTTTAGTATTCTTTGGGAGCATTGGGTTTGGAGTAGTACCAAGCGCCATTATAACCATGTCACATTCTATGTCATGTTCAGAACCCTTAATCTCTACTGGCTTTCTTCTACCCTTCTCATCTGGCTCACCAAGTTCCATATTAATTACTCTAACTGCTTTTACATTATCATTCTCATCGGCAATTATTTCTATAGGATTACAAAGTACATCAAAGATTATTCCTTCTTCTTTCGCATGGTGTACTTCCTCTGCTCTTGCAGGTAATTCTTTCTCAGAACGACGATATACGATATGCGTTTCAGCACCAAGTCTAAGTGCAGTACGTGCTGCATCCATAGCAACATTACCACCACCTACAACTATTACTTTCTTTCCAACCTTGATTGGAGTATCATAATCATCTCTATATCCCTTCATGAGATTTGCTCTTGTCAAAAATTCATTTGCAGAAAATACTCCATTTGAGTTTTCGCCAGGTATTCTCATAAACATAGGTAGTCCTGCACCTGAAGCTATAAATATCGCATCAAATTTATCTTCATTAAATAATTTATCTATACTTATAGTCTTTCCCACTATCACATTTGTTTCAATCTTAACACCAAGTTTCTTAACATTCTCAATTTCAGACTTAACAACTTTTTCCTTAGGTAATCTAAACTCTGGTATTCCATATGTTAAAACTCCACCTGCAGTATGAAGAGCTTCAAATATAGTTACCTCATAACCCATCTTTGATAAGTCAGTTGCACAAGATAATCCAGCTGGTCCAGATCCAACTATGGCTACTCTCTTACCATTCTTTTTGATTGATACTTCTTCAGTAATGTTATGCTCTCTTGCATAATCAGCTGTAAATCTTTCTAACTTACCAATTGATACTGGCTCTCCTTTGATTCCCAATACACATTTAGATTCACACTGTGTCTCTTGTGGACAAACTCTTCCACAAATTGCTGGAAGTGAACTTGATAAATGTATAGTCTCTATAGCTTTATCAAATTCCTTGTTCTTAACATGCTCTATAAAATCTGGTATATGAAGTCCAACTGGACATCCTTCAACACATTTTGGATTTTTACAATGCAAACATCTTGTAGCTTCTAATACAGCCTCTTCTTCATTATAGCCATAGCAAACTTCATCAAAGTTCTTTGCTCTAACTTTAGGCTCTTGTTCTCTAACTGGTACTCTATTTGACATAATTAACCTCCACACACATTGCATCCGCCATGATGCGTTTTACCTTCATTAAGTTTAAGTAATGCTCTACTTTCCTCATCCTTGTATTGAGCCTGTCTCTTTATTACTTCATCATAATTAATCTTATGTCCATCAAACTCAGGTCCATCTATACAACAGAACTTAAGTTCATCACCAACCATAAGTCTGCATGCACCACACATTCCAGTACCATCAACCATAAGTGTATTCATACTTACTACTGTAGGAATATTTAATTCTTTGGTAAGCATACAAGTAAATTTCATCATAACTGCAGAACCAATAGCTACACAGTGATTGTATTTTTTATTCTTTTCATTACATAACATCTTAAGCACATTAGTAACTGGACCTTTTAATCCATAACTTTCATCATCAGTACATACATATACTTCACAATTAAGTTTTTTATACTCATCTTCAAGTATCACAGTATCCTTATTCTTTGCACCGATAATTACATCAAAAGTTGCTCCTTGCTCAGACAGAAACTTTGCCTGTGGATAAAGTGGTGCTGCACCAAGTCCACCAGCAACTAAGATGATCTTTTTATTTTTTAATTCATCCTTTGGCAAATCAATCAAATCAGAGGCATTGCCAAGTGGTCCAACTACATCCGAAAAAGCATCACCAACTTTCATAGCGTTTACTTTTTGAGTAGTTGCTCCAATCTCTTGCACAACAATTGTAACTATACCCTTCTGTCTATCATAGTCACATATTGTCAATGGTATTCTTTCGCCTTTTTCATCAATTTTTAAAATCAAAAATTGTCCAGGCAAACATGATTTAGCAAGTCTCTCTGCTTCAATATCAAACAAACACAATTTGTCGCCGAGTTCACGCTTGTTAATAATCTTATACATTTTTTCCTCCTAAAACTATATTTTTTTATGATAAAAGTTTTTCTACAGTGCAATACTTTACACAAGTAGTGAACACATTTAGTGCAATTTCTAACTCCTCAGTGCTTGGGTATGTTGGAGCTATACGAATATTTGAATCATTTGGGTCTTTGTGATATGGATAAGTTGCTCCAGCATCAGTAAGCTTCACACCAAGTTCTGCACACTTTTTTACTATGTCTTTTGCAGTGCCATTCATACCATAAAATGATATAAAATATCCACCCTTCGGTTTCGTCCACTTTACAAGACCTATTTCACTAAGTTCGCTATCAAAAGCCTTTAATACAAGTTCAAACTTAGGTCTCAAAATTTTTGCATGTTCAATCATCTTAGACTTTATACCAAGAAGATTTTTAAAATAATGTACATGTCTAAGTTGATTAACTTTGTCATAACCTATGGTTTGTATTTTTAAATGCTTTTTAATGTCTTCTATATTGTTAACTGATGTAGCGATAGATGCTATACCAGATCCAGGGAAACAAATCTTTGAAGTAGAAGCAAATTTATAGACTATATCAGGGTTTCCAACCGCTTCACATTCACCTAATATTTCTATGATATGATCATGTTTTTCTCTTTCTTCATATAAATGATGCACAGTATAAGCATTGTCCCAGAAAATTCTAAAATCTTTTGCCTTTGGCTTAAGCCTTGCAAATCTCTTAACTGTATCATCACTATAAGTATATCCATCTGGATTACTATACTTTGGCACACACCATATGCCTTTTATACTATCATCCTCAGATACTAATTTTTCTACCATATCCATATCAGGTCCAATCTCCGACATAGGCACATTTATCATCTCAATGCCAAATTCTTCACATATTGCAAAATGTCTATCATAGCCTGGCACTGGACATAAAAACTTTACTTTATCAAGTTTTGACCATGGAGTATTACCCATTATGCCAAATATCCACGCCTGCATAACCATGGTATACATTACATTAAGTGATGAGTTGCCATAGATCAATATGTTTTCAATCTTATTCTCCATAAAAGATGCTAAAAGTTCTTTTGCCTCTTCTATGCCACCTAAAACACCATAATTTCTACAGTCAGTACCATCCTTGCAAATTAAATTTGAATGTTTGTCAAGCACACTCATCAAATCCATAGATAAGTCGAGTTGCTCCTTACATGGCTTACCACGACTCATATCCAACTTCAAATTTAATTTCTTAAGTAATGCAATTTCTTTTTCTAGATCAACTTTTAAATTATTAAGTTCATCTTTTGTTAATTGGTCGTATCTTTTCATAAGTCTCCTTTTATTAAAGCATATTTATTAATTCATTAATTTCTTCCTTGGTATTTGCACTATTTAATGCAAGTCTAAACTTTGTACTATTTTCCATACCATGTGTATACCATGCGATGTGATGTCTAAGTTCCGAAATTGCAGTGAATTCTCCTTTAAAATTAATAGCATCTTCTACATGTCTATACATCATCTTTTTTATCTCTTCTTTAGTTGGTCTATCAATTCTCTTGCCATTTTCAATATATTCTATGCATTCCTTTACAATCCATGGATTGCCTTTGATGGCTCTTCCAAGTGCTATAGCATCAGCCTTTGTAATATCAAGCATCGTCTTTGCATCATCCACAGTCCATATATTGCCATTTGCTATTATTGGTATCTTTACAGATGATTTTACATCTCTTATGACATCTATGTGGCAGTCTCCACTATACAATTCTTCTTTCGTACGTCCATGTACCGTGATTGCAGATGCTCCTGCAGACTCAAGTGCTTTAGCAAACTTAACCGCATTTATATGTTTATTATCATATCCAATTCTTATTTTACATGTAACTGGTTTAGAATCACCAAGCACTCTTACCATCGTCTCGACTATCCTTGCAGCGAGATCAATATCTTTGCTAAGTGCTGCACCCTCACCATTTCTAACTACTTTTAAAACTGGGCAACCCATATTTATATCAATAATATCATATGGCTCTTTCACCTTATTGGCAACCATTGACATGATTATAGGGTCATTTCCAAAAAGTTGTAAAGCTATGGGACTCTCTTTTTTATCTGTCGCCATGATGGTAGCATTTCCAGAATTATTGTAATATATTCCTTTAGCACTTACAAGTTCGGTAGTCATAAATGCTGCACCCATCTCTTTAAGTATAAGACGATATGGCAAATCAGTTATTCCTGCCATCGGTGCTACACATACTCTATTCTTAATTTCTACATTGCCTATCTTAAACATCAAACCAATCCATTTAATTTAAACTTACAAAACTGAGCAATTTGATTAAATATCTCTGAATACTCCCTTTCAATCTTAGATAATTTGTAGTTTGCATTTATCTCATCATAATTATAATCATCGTCATTGTTATAATTTTTAAAGACTAAATCATATTCCTTATTGTCAAATGATACTTCCACAATACCACCTACTTCCTCAGTAAGTTTCACAAATAAAATCTTTAGTGTATCTTTTACTTCTTTTGGAAGTACATTTAGTCTCTCATCCAAATAGTACTTCTTTAAATAAGAATTAGATACTATAATAGGTATCATTTCATTATCATTTTTCTCTATATTATCACTCATTACTTTGATTCAAGTTCTACTGCCGTTCTTATAAAATATTGTGGGAATGGTTTCTTTTCAGCAAGCCCTACATTTATATCTACATCAGTAAATTCACCATTTCTATATACAATTAATCTATTCTTTTTGCCTTCAATTAAAACTTCTACAGCCTTACATCCCATTATAGATGCATATACTCTGTCCTTACAAGTTGGTGATCCACCTCTTTGTAAATGACCTAAGATAGTCGCTCTTGTCTCTATGCCTGTTATAGTTTCAATCATATTTGCCATCTCATATGAATGACCTATGCCTTCTGCATTTATAATTATATAATGCTTCTTACCTTTCTTATTTGCTATACGTACACGAGTTATAATTTTATTGATGTCACCATACTCATTATTTTCAGGAATAATTATGTCTTCTGCTCCTGTAGATATGCCTGTATATGCAGCAATATATCCTGCGTTTCTTCCCATAACTTCAACTATAGAACATCTCTCATGTGATGTGCTTGTATCTCTAATTCTATCTACACCTTCCATAGCTGTATTAATTGCAGTATCAAAGCCTATAGTGTACTCAGTGCAAGCGATATCCAAGTCAATAGTTGCTGGTATACCTATCACATTAATCTCACCATTACATTGATCATATAATTCCTTAGCACCTCTAAATGTACCGTCACCTCCGAGTACCACAAGAGCATCAACAGAATTTTTTTTCAAAACTTCTATAGCTTTTGCTCTTCCTTCCTTGTCAAAAAATTCCTTTGATCTAGCAGTAAATAATATTGTGCCACCTCTATCAACTATATCTGAAACAGATCTCTTGTCCATCTCCCTATACTCATTATCAAGAAGCCCATTATAACCTTTTTCAAATCCTAAAACTTTTATGCCATTATTAACTGCACATCTAACAACGCCACGAATTGCAGCATTCATACCTGGTGCATCGCCACCACTTGTCAATAATCCTATTGTCCTAACTCTATTCATATATTACCCCTTAAGTAAAGTTCCTAATAAATTTCTTCCAAGTGCAGATCCAATATTTCCTGCCACTCTATTTGCTGATTTCTTACTTGACCCAAAAATCGCAGTTGTGAGAGACTGCGTGATTTCTCTACCGAGTGTGCTACCTGTGGATTTCACTACATTTCTAATTGCAGTTTTCATCTTTTTCTCTGTAGCACTTTGTTTCTTAGCTTGCTCTTTTAATAATTTCTCATACTCCTTTTGTTGCTCTTTTGCTAATTTTTCTGCCTCTTTTGCCTCTGCTTTTTTTACCTTCTCCATTTCCTTACTTTCGTTTTCCGCAGCATTTGAAGCAACAGATTCTTCAATCTTCTTATTTAAAATTTCATAAGCAGATTCTCTATCTATATCTTTTATATACTTAGTGTATATATTAGATGCTTTGATTTCCTTGTCACGAGTAGAATCGTCGATAGTTCCCATCTTACTTTGTGGTGGCAAAACCTTAGCAAAATCTACCACATTTGGAGCACCCTTTTCATCAAGGAATGACACCAAAGCCTCTCCAGTACCAAGTGTCTCCAATACTTCGGAAATATCTAAATCCTTATTATCTCTAAAACTATCACAAATTGCTTTATGATTTTTCTTATCCTTTGCAGTATATGATCTATGTACATGTTGAACCTTATTGCCAAGTTGTTGCAATATAGTGTCTGGTATATCAGTTGGGTCTTGTGTTATAAAGTAAAGTCCTACCCCCTTTGATCTAATAAGTTTAGCCATTTGATCAATCTTTTTTAATAATGCAGATGAGCAATCCTTAAATAATATATGTGCTTCATCAAAGAAAAATACTAACTTAGGTTTATCAAGGTCACCAACTTCTGGCATAGTTTCAAATATCTCAGAAATAAGCCAAAGCATAAATGCAGAATACACTCTTGGGCTCAAAATCAAACTTTGACTATGAAGTATGTTAATCATGCCCTTTCCATTTGCATCAGTCTTTATAATGTCAGCCAAATCAATTTCTGGTTCACCAAATAACTTATCAATTCCTTCTTGCTCCAATGCTATCATAGAACGAAGTATAGATTGTACACTTGGCTTTGTTATATTTCCATATGCACTTGAAAACTCTTTATTATTATCTGCTACAAACTCAATCAATTTTTTAAGATCTTTTAGATCAAGCAACAACAATTCCTGATCATCTGCAATCTTAAAAATTACATTTAATATATCAGACTGTGTCTGATTCAATTCAAAGATATGTGATAAAAGTGTTGGCCCAAAATTACTAATTGTAGTTCTAACTGGCAATCCAAACTTTCTCTCTATCTCAAAAAACTGTGTAGGGTATTTTTGATACTTAAAACCATAGTCATTGAGTTTAAACTTCTCTATTCTCTTCTGCATGTCTTCAGAGTCCACACCTTCCATACACATACCAGCAAGGTCTCCTTTTACATCAGCAAGAAATACAGGTACACCCATATCAGAAAAACTCTCAGCCATAACTTTTAAAGTAACTGTCTTTCCTGATCCAGTACCACCAGCAATCAAACCATGTCTATTGGCCATTTTAGGTATAATATAAAACTCTTTATCACCATTTTTGGCCATTAAAATCTTTTCATTGGTATACATATAAACCTCCGAAATGTAATACTATATACTAAACTATCAAAATGTCTATTTTAATTACATAAAAAATGAACTCGTTTTGAAAACGAGTTCAAAAATATTCTATTTCTTGTCGGTATCAGATGCAGTATTGCCATAGTTTGGTTTTTCACTCTTTACAATGGCAGCTTTCTGCATTGGTATTCTACAATTCTTATTATTTCCAAACTCTACAAT
>OMRR01000048.1 GCA_900313535.1 uncultured Eubacteriales bacterium | reverse complement strand
TGTGCAAAATTAAGCATTTTGGCTATACCATAAACCATGGTATAGCCAAGTGCTATAATTGCATATATTGATCCGAGACTAAGCCCGTTTACAAAATATGATAAAAAATCCATAATTAATTTGCTAATACATAAGCACCATTTTTGATAACAACAGCTTTTGGTGTTTTATTTGGTTCGCCATCTGCTTGCCAACTAATGCTATCACCAGTAAGACCTTTTTGAGTGATAGTAGTGATAGTTGATTTAAGAGCATTGCAAATGTCAGAAGTTGAAGAAGATGGAGTTAAGTTTGCTTTTTCAGCAGCGAGTTTAAGTGTATATGCACAGTCATATCCATCTGCTGCGAATTGGTTAGGAATTTCGCCGTATTTATCTTGATACTTTTTAACGAAACTTTGAGTCAAATCATCAGTAGCATCGGCAGAGAATGGAGTAAGAAGCATTAAACCTTCAGCAAGAGATGTATCAAAATTCTCAAGAGTAAGGATACCATCCATACCATCACAGCCAAAGAATATAGGCTTATAGTCCATCTTTTTTGCTTGCTCTAATATAAGAGCTGCTTCAGAATAATAAAAAGGTAAGAATACGAGATCTGCTCCGGCACTCTTTATTTTTGTAAGTTGAGTAGTGAAATCCGTCTTTGAATCAGCAGTGAATTGCTCTTCAGCAACGATTTCAAAATTCTTTCCAACTGCTTCTTCTCTAAACTTATCAGTGATACCAGAAGAATATACATCTGATGAATCGTAAATGATACCAACCTTCTTAGCAAGATTGTGGTCATTGATGTATTGTGCTGATGCTACACCTTGGTTAGGGTCTGAGAAACACATTCTAAATACATTTGGATTAGCAACACACTCTACAGCTGAACCAGATGGAGTGATTTGGAACATGTTGTCTGCTACAGTCTTGTCTGCAACTGCTATACAAGGCGATGATGTTACAGTTCCTATAAGCATTTGCATACCCCAGTCTTTAAGTGAGTTATAAGCATTTACAGATTTCTCTGCATTGTGTTCATCATCTGCAAAACTATACTCTACTTGATAACCATTAATACCACCATTTGCATTGATTTCGTCAACTGCAATTTGGATTGCGTTTTCAACTGATTTGCCATATACAGCTGCACCACCAGTTGTAGGTCCTATACCACCGATTTTAAATGTGGTTGCTCCTTCTGTTGCAGGTGCTTCTGCTGCAGGAGAAGAAGTGTTAGCTGCTTGCTTAGAGCCACATGCAAAAAGTGTAAGAGCAAGTGACATAGCAAGCACTAAAGATAATAACTTTTTCATAAAATAGTCCTCCTAAATTAGCACATATATTCAAAGAAACATTTTAGTTCCTTTTTTTAGGGTACATCAAAACTTCATTATTGAAAATGTACCAATAATTAGTGCATCATTAAATATAGCAAAAATATGCAAAAAATACAATAGGAATATAACTTAAATTATTAAAAATATGCATTGCTATAACCATAGGTTATATAGTATAAATATATCAATTTAGAGCGATAAATCGCCATATATGGTTAATGACATAGGGTATAGCGCTTTGGTTGAATTATTAAGTGTAATTGTGGTATAATTCTAGGAGAGTTTGTTTAAAAATTTTAAATAAATAGGAGGTAAATATGTTAGTAACCACAAAGGAGATGTTTAAAAAAGCTTATGATGGCGGATATGCAATAGGTGCTTTTAATGTAAATAATATGGAGATTATCCAAGGAATTACAGAGGCTGCATCAGAGTTAAAGAGCCCATTAATTCTTCAAGTTTCAAAGGGTGCGAGAGAATATGCAAATCATACATACCTAGTAAAATTGGTTGAGGCTGCAGTATCCCTTTATCCTGATATGCCTATAGCACTTCACCTTGATCATGGAGATAGTTTTGAACTTTGCAAATCATGTATAGATGGTGGATTTACCTCAGTTATGATAGATATGTCATCAAAGAGTTTTGATGAGAATGTGGAAGTTACAAAGAAAGTAGTTGAATATGCACATGCACATGGAGTAGTTGTAGAAGCAGAACTTGGTACTCTTGCTGGTATAGAGGATGAGGTTAAAGTTGAAGAAGGAAAACAATCATACACTGACCCAAGTACTGTAGAAGAGTTTGTTACAAAGACAAACTGTGACTCACTTGCTATAGCTATAGGTACATCACATGGAGCATATAAATTTAAACCAGGTACAAAACCTCAATTGAGATTTGATATACTTGAAGAAGTGTCAAAGAGAATACCAGGTTTCCCTATAGTTCTTCACGGTTCATCTAGTGTGCCAAAAGAATTTGTAGATATGGTAAATCAATATGGTGGCAATATGCCAAATGCAATTGGTGTTCCTGAAGATCAACTTCGTCATGCAGCAGAGTTATCAGTATGTAAAATCAATATAGATAGTGATATAAGACTTGCTATGACAGGTAACATAAGAAAATATTTTGCAGAGCATCCAGATCACTTTGACCCAAGACAATATTTAAAGCCTGCACGTGCAGCAGTTAAGGCTATGGTGGCTCATAAGATAAAAGATGTACTTGGATCAGCAGGAAAGATCTAAAATGTAGGAGCGTATACAATCCGCTCAATTGTAGGGGCGTATATGCCCAATCGTAGGGGCGAATATTGTGAGCCCGCTATTATAAGGAGAATTAGAAGTGGAACAACCAGTTAATTTAACTTTGATAAGTTGTTTAGAGTTTAATATGGCATTGATGCTTTTGATAGGATATTTATTTGGATCCATTCCAGTAGCATATTTATATTGTAAAGCCCATGGTGTAAATATATTTGAAGTTGGATCAGGCAATCCAGGGAGCACAAATGTTGGCCGTGTGTTGGGAAAAACACATGGAAGGATTGTTTTTGTTCTTGATATATTGAAAACAGTTTTAGCGATATTAATAGCTCACTTAGTTATATTGTATTTAAATAAGATTGAAACTTGCGATATATTTTATTCATTGATAGATAAGACAGATAATTATCCATTTTTAGTATTAGCATATGGTGGCACAATAAGAGATCCATTTGTAATATTTACTTCAGGACTTGGTGCTATATTGGGACACAATTTCCCATTTATAACTAAGTTTAAAGGTGGCAAAGGCATTACATGCACCTTAGCAGTCCTTGCTTATTTTAGTGTTCCTTATGCTGTAATTATGTTTTTGATTCATAAAATAATAAATAAGCTTACAGGATATGTGAGCATTGCATCAATAATTACACTTGTTGTGATGTTTTTGTCATCAGTGATAATGACAATACTTTCTGTGTATCCATTTCACTTTTACAATAACTTGTATCCAAGATTTATACTTACAGAAATTTTTATTATTATGTTGCTTGGTATCATAAGACACAAAGATAATATACTTAGGTTGGAACATGGTACAGAAAATAAACCAAATTAATAAAATATTATAGCAGTAATCATTGCGAGTCTTTATAAGATTAGAACTTGGCAAGCAAAGAGGAGTAAAATGCAAAAAGAAGAAATTTTGAAATTAGTTCGCGAATATGCGAAAGAGAATTTATCAAATGTAGATTCAAAAACATTTAAAGAGGGTGATAGGATACCATATAGTGCTAAAGTTTTTGGAGAGGATGAGGTAGTGAATCTTGTGGATGCTGCACTAGAGTTTTGGCTTACGCAAGGTCATTTTTATGATGAGTTTGAAGATAAGTTGGCAAAATATTTGGGAGTTAAATTTGTATCATATGTAAACTCAGGCTCTTCTGCCAATCTCTTGGCATTTGAAACATTAACTTCACCATTGTTAAAAGATAGAAGAATAAGAAAAGGTGATGAAGTTATCACTGTTGCTTGTGGATTTCCAACTACTGTAGCACCTATAATACAATTTGGTGCTGTGCCTGTATTTGTAGATATGGATATACCAACTTACAATATAAAGGTAGAAGACTTAGAAAAAGCAAAATCAGATAAGACCAAAGCAGTGTTTTTGGCACATACTTTAGGAAATGCTTTTGATATTGCTAAAGTGAAAGAGTTTTGTGATAAAAATAATTTATGGTTGATAGAAGATAATTGTGATGCGCTTGGTACGGAGGCAAAGGTTGATGGACAATATAAAAAGACTGGAACTATAGGCGACATAGGTACATCATCATTTTACCCACCACATCACTTGACTACTGGTGAAGGTGGAGCAGTGTATACAAATGATCCTATTTTACATAAGATTATAAATTCTTTACGTGATTGGGGAAGAGATTGTGTTTGTAAGAGTGGTATAGATAACACTTGTAATCACAGATACGATGGAATATATGGGCAACTTCCAAAAGGCTATGATCACAAATATGTGTATAGCCATTTTGGCTATAACTTGAAGGCAACAGATTTGCAAGCAGCCATTGGCGTTGCGCAACTTGATAGGATAGATAAATTTGTTGAAAAGAGAAGAAAGAACTTTGATATGCTATATAAACTTTTGGAAGATGCTGGTATGGAAGAGTACTTTGTGTTGCCAAAAGCTACTAAAGATACAAAGCCATCTTGGTTTGCATTTATTCTCACAGTTAAAGATGGAGTAAATAGAGAAAAAATAGTTCGTTATATTGAAAACAAGAATGTGCAAACAAGAATGTTATTTGCTGGAAATATAATTAAACAACCATGTTTTGACGATATTAGAGATGACAATAATAGATATCGTGTAATCGGAGATTTAAAAAATACTGACAAGATAATGAATGATACATTCTTGGTAGGAGTGTATCCAGGACTTGATGAAGATAGAATTAAATATATGGCAAAAGTCATAATAGAATCAGTATCAGCGTAGGGACAAGTATTAAAAAGAAAGTTGACATAATTGCATCATGTTTTAATGAGGAAGATAATATCTTCCCATTTTATCGTGAGGCAAAAAAATATCTAAATGATGATAAATATACATATAATATATTTTATGTGAATGATGGAAGTATAGATAAAACTTATGAAAAAATAATAGAGATAAAAGAAAGCGAAGGTGTAAATGAGAATATCAAAATTTCTTATATAAGTTTTATACACAACTTTGGACATGAAGCTGCTATGTGTGCAGGGCTTGATAATTCGGATGCAGATTACTTGATATTTATTGATGTGGATTTGCAAAATCCTCCAAGCAAGATTCCAGAGATACTTAAAAAATTTGAAGAAGGTGCAGATTGTGTATTGCTTAGAAGGGTAAAATATTCATCTGCAAGTCTAATAAAAAAATTGACATCAAAAGGTTACTATATGTTTTCAAAATATATTTTGCAAAATAAAAATGCAAGAGATGTATCGGATTTCTTTGCTATTGATAAAGAAGTGGCAAAAAGAGTAAAAGATAATTATAAGACAAGACTTAGATTCATTAGAAGTTTTGTTCAAAATGAAGCGAAACATATAGATTTTGTAAACTATGAAAATGCAGAAAGATTTAGTGGAGTTTCAAGATATAATTATTATATATTGACTAAACTTGCAATTACTTCGGAGTTATCTCGCATAAAGTTTTTGCGTGATAAATATAAAGTTACAAAAGATAATCCAATATATGTTATAGATGAAAAGAGGAGTTCTTATGAGTAAAAAAACTACAGTGCTCTGTATACTTGATGGATATGGACTTAGAGATGAAAAGGAAAATAATGCTGTTGCACTTGCCAATAAACCAAATCTTGATAAAATTTTTAGTGAATACAATATGGTAAAGGGTATGGCTTCAGGCACATATGTTGGCTTGCCAGAAGGCCAGATGGGCAATTCTGAAGTAGGGCATCTAAATATAGGTGCAGGTAGGATAGTATATCAAGATTTAACTAGAATTAGTAAAGCGATAGATGATGGAGATTTTTATACAAATGAAGCGTTACTAGAGGCAGTGAGTAATTGCAAAAAAAATAATACCTCATTCCATATAATGGGACTTTTGTCTGATGGTGGAGTGCACACTCACAACTCTCATTTATATGCATTGCTTGAACTTGCTAAGAAGAATAATTTAGGTAAGGTATTTGTTCATTGTTTTATGGATGGCAGAGATACACCACCTACATCAGGCATCAATTATGTAAAAGAACTTGAAGAAAAGATAAAGGACCTTGGAGTGGGTAAGATTGCGACTCTTTGCGGTAGATACTATGCAATGGACAGAGACAAAAACTATGATAGAGTTGTACTTGCATATAATTTATTGGTAAATGGTCTAGGTGATAAGTTTAGTACTGCAGAAGAAGCAATGAAAAAATCATATGACAATAATTTAACTGATGAATTTGTAAAACCATGCGTAATTGTTGATGAAAATGATGCAAGAGTTAAGGATAAAGATTCAATAGTATTTTTCAATTTTAGACCAGATAGAGCAAGACAAATAACAAGAAGTTTTTGTGATGATGATTTTACATTTTTTGATAGAAAAAAAGTAAATAATTTAATCTATGTTTGTATGACTGAATATGACCCTACTATAAAAAACAAACTAGTGGCATTTGGAGAGAAGGAAATAAAAGATCACATAGGAGAAGTGATAGGAAGTAAAGGACTTACTCAACTTCGTACAGCAGAGACAGAAAAGTATGCGCATGTCACATTTTTCTTTAATGGTGGAGTAGAGACTGCATGTAAAAATGAAGAGAGAATTTTAGTTCCATCACCAAAGGAAGTTCCTACATATGATTTAAAACCAGATATGTCAGCAGAAAAAGTGTGTGAAAATGTTGTAGCTGCTATTGATAGTGGTAAATACGATTTAATTGTAGTAAATTTTGCAAATCCAGATATGGTAGGTCATACAGGTGTGCTTGATGCGGCAATCAAAGCTATAGAGACTGTTGATACCTGCGTGGGAAAAATATTTTCAAAAATTATAGAAAAGAATGGAAATTTATTTATTATAGCTGACCATGGAAATGCTGAGTTGATGAAAGATAAAAATGGAAATCCATATACAGCACATACAAATAATCCAGTGCCATTTTGCTTGGTGACACCAGAAAAGCACAAATTGAAAGAAGGTGGAAGGCTCTGCGATGTGGCACCAACCATTTTGAAACTTATGGGAATTGATAAACCAGATTTGATGACTGGTGTTTCATTAATATAGAAAGAAGGTGTAAAAATGTTAGATCCACAAATGTTAAATTTATTTTTAATTACATGGGCACTTTTTGCCGGACTCTTAATGACAAGAGTCGGAAATATTTTCAAACTTCCAGATGTCACAGCATATCTTGTAGTAGGTGTAATAATAGGACCATCCATTCTTGGTAAACTCGGGATGCCGGGAGTTGGTTTTGTAGGTTTTGATGAGGTAAATAGATTTTCAATTATTTCTGATATTGCCTTAGGGTTCATAGCATTTTTGATAGGTGCTGAATTTAAATTAAAAAATATTAAGCATATTGGTAAGCAAGCAGTAGTTATAGGAATATTTCAAGCATTGACAGCAACAATTTGTGTTGATGCAGTAGTTATAGCCTTGCATGTATTTATGCCAGATATAGTGACAGTTCCAATGGCTTTGATACTTGGAGCAATCGCGACAGCTACAGCACCTGCGGCAACACTTTTAGTTGTAAAGCAGTATAAGGCAAAGGGGCATGTCACAGATATCTTACTTCCAGTTGTAGCACTTGATGATGCGGTGGGGCTTATGGTATTTGCCATTTCATCAGGAATTGCTCAGTCACTAATAAATGGCAATGTAAATATAGTTGGTATAATAGTTGAGCCTATTGCCGTAATTGTATTATCTTTGTTGCTTGGAACAGTAGTTGCTATAATATTAAATGAATTAGAAAAATATTTTTATTCTCATTCCAATAGATTGATTTTAATAATAGGATCAATAATATTGACAGTTGGTGTTGCAAAGATATCTTTCACTCTTGGAGGATTTTCAGGTTCATTTTCGCCTTTACTTGTATGTATGATGCTTGGAACAGTATTTTGTAACATTTGTCCTTTGGCAGATGACTTGATGGAAAGAGCAGACTTTTGGTCAAAACCAATTATTGTTTTATTTTTTGTGCTTAGTGGAGCTGAACTTGATCTTTCGGTATTTGAAAATGGTATGGTTGTAGTGATAGGTATTATTTATATATTGACAAGATCATTTGGTAAATATTTCGGAGCAAGAATATCTGCTACTATGGTTGGAAGCCCTATGGAGGTAAGAAAGTATCTTGGTATAACATTGCTTCCACAAGCAGGTGTCGCACTTGGAATGAGTGCCATGGCCGTAGGCATTTTAGGTGAAAAAGGAGTATTAGTTAGAAATATAACTTTGTTTGGAGTTTTAATATATGAGTTGGTTGGACCAACTCTTACAAAGATTGCTTTAATTAAATCTGGTGATATAAAAGAAGAGGCAAAAGATTTAATAAAGAAGAGAAAGGCTTTAGATAGGAAAAGAAAATAAAGGAGGTATGACTATGAAGTTTATAAGAAAAATAGTAATCGTAACTACATTTGTTATATTAACTATGCTTTTATTTTCTTGTGCAGTGAATAGTGATAAGAAAAATGAAGATGTGAAAACCGAGAGTGAAACAAAAACTGAAGAGACTAAAATTAATGAATACCTAACCATACCAGAGGGTGATTACCAAGATAGAATTGGTCAGAGAGCAACGATGAATGTAAAGTTCAAAGACCAGATATATTATTTTGAAATTAATTGGAGTAATAGTGCCTTTGATAGTAGCCGTTGGACTTTTTCGGGAAGATATGACGTAAGCATAGGTGGAGTATATTATAAAGATTCAAGAAGTGTGACATTGGAATATGACAATGATGATCCATCAAAAGATCCGATGGAAACAGAAGTTTATACGCTTGGTACTGGGGTAATGAAACTTGAAAACAACTTGCTATATTGGAAGGATGATCAAGAGGGTACACTTGAAAAGAGAGATTATTGTGCAGTATTTGAAAGAGTGGTTGAAGGACATACCAATACTATCCCTAACGTAACAAATAATTACTACTATAATAATTATCCATATCCAAATAATTACTCAAATTACAATCCAGGTTATAATCCATATCAAGTTCCAATGGATACTTATGGTTATTCTCAAAATGGAATGTTTGTAATACCATATAATAGTTACTATTATATTTCAGGATATGATCGAAATGCATATTCATATTATAATGGTCAGCCTATGGCATCGCGTGTGCCTATATTGTCAGGTAATTATGCATATCCTACTTCTGTAGCAAATGGCCTTTTATACAATGCTTATATGTCAATGAGAAAATGGTGCAATGATTATGTGGCAGAAAATGATAAGATACAAGACTATTATTTAAACTTTGCAAGTATAGAAAGTGAGACACCTACTCAGGTAGTACTCATAGTTAATTGTGCTTTACAGAGAAAGGGAGCTTTAGATGGAAATATAGAGTTTAGAGTTACATTAAATATACAAGGCAATAGATACACATGGAGAAAGCTAGGGAATAATGGTGGCTATTCATATAAAGATGCAGAGATCTATGAATTTGATTCAACGACAGGTCAGATTATTATTGTTAGATAATTATGAAAATAATATTTGGAAAAATAAAGAAAGTTTTAATGGCGATATTGCTTTTAGCTTTATCGCTTTCTTTATCATCTTGTAAGACAAAGTCTATAAGTGCAACTAAAGATGTAAATGAGACAATAATTGTTACAAATGAGAAGAATAATATTGTAAATGATTCAAAATTAGATGAATTTGCTTCATATACAAGAAAGGATGATGTTGCGCTATATATTTATACATATAAGAAATTGCCACAAAACTTTATAACAAAAAAAGAAGCTAAAAAATTGGGATGGGATAGTTCAAAAGGTAATCTTGATAAGGTTGCCAAAGGTAAAAGTATAGGTGGAGATGTATTTGGTAATTACGAAAAACAATTGCCCGTGATAGATGGTAGAAAGTATTATGAGTGCGATATAGATTTTAATGGTAAAAAAAGAAATGCCAAAAGAATAATTTATGCAGATGATTTTGATGAAAGTATAGGATTTATTTACTATACTGAAGACCATTACAAGACATTTGAAAAATTATATTAGAGAAAACAAAAGTGTCTATGTTGGCACATAAAATTGTAGGGGCGAGCAAAATCGTAGGGGCGAGCATTGCGAGCCCGTTGTAGGAGAATATTATGAAAAGATATATTGTAGATTTTAGAAATATACAGAACATGGAAGAGGCACATAAGGAAATTGAAGAGGCATTTGAGTTTCCTGACTACTATGGTAAGAATTTGGATGCATTAAGCGATTGTCTTTCTGAATTAGATATAGATAGTCATGTATATGTATTGATTTATGAAACAGTGTTTGATGGATTTGAAGATGTGATAGAAGTGTTTGATGATAAAGATGTAGAATATGAAATAATTATTGAATTGCAATCTTAATAAATTCTTAATAATTTTCTGTTGAAAATTCCATATATTATAACTATAATCATTGTGTTTAATTAATGTGTGGAGGGCACTTAGTTTTGTGGTGCAAGAAGGAGTGCATATGTTTAATGACACAAAAAAGATTGTTTCCATAGCATTGATTATATCCTTGGTGTTAACAAATGCTAACATGAGTTTGTTTGCTGCAACTACTAAGTATTTCAGTGCGGCGAATAATGAAATTATAAGTGAAAAGCTTTCGCATAAGTATTATGATGAGTTCATAAGAGAGCGAAAGTTTTTTTTAGATGCAAATAATATCTTAGAAGACCAAAAGAATGAGAATAATGAAAATGAGAAACAAGAAATAGCTACTTCTCAAGACAAAGATAATAATAATAATCAAGATGGTGATGCAGTTTTAAACGCAAAAGCAGATAAAGATAATGATAATGATAATGATAATGCAACCAGCTCAGATGCAGATTATGATGACGAAAGTAATAATAACATTAATAAAAATAAGGATACCCATGAAGAACTAGAGGAGGATGATCCAAATAAAAATGTTGATAGTAACCTTGGCGAAAATAATAAAGGTGCAAGTGATAATAAAGATGAAAAAACAAATGGTAATGAAAAAGATAATGAGACAAATGGGGATGGTGATATTGCTAGCAAGTCAGATGTAGAAGACACTTTTGATGAAAACGACAATTCTAAAGATAGTGGTAGAGGCATTATTGACATTAGTAGTTTATCTGAAATTAAAAAAGATAGCAAAAACAAAAATGAAATTGAGTTTGATGTAATACTTGACAATAATGATCTAGCAACACTTTCTGAAATTAGTAATAATATAGCATCGATTTCCGACATTGGCGATTTCCTTGATGTAGCTAGTGATAGTGTAGTAGATTTAAATCCTATTGATGATAATAATTTATTTGGTGATGTGCCAGATAGTGATAAGTATGTTTTGAGTGGAAGTTGGTATGAAAACTTAGGTTTTACTACGAATAAAACTAATATAGTGAAGATAGAATTTTATCCAACTTTTGGTAGTTACTATAAAGATGATACTTCGGGTACTAATAAAGAGCCAATTGTATGGGATATTTTGGATGAAAGTAATCCAAATAAAACATTGTTAATATCGCATTACTTATTGGCAGAAAAAAAATACAATGATTCTGGTGCGGGAACGACTTGGAAGGATTCATCTCTTAGAACATGGCTAAATGGAACATTTTTAGATGCTGCATTTTCAACTGCTGAACAAGGAAAGATTGATACAACTAATGTTTCTAATGCATCATCCGAGAATTATGCGAATAGGACTAATGGTGAGGATACAGATGATAAAATATTTATACTTAGTTACAAAGAAGCAAATAGTACCTATTATAGTTCTAATGGCGCAAGAATTGCATATATGACTGCATATGCAAAAGGAAGTGGTAGTACTGGGACGGATGCAGAAACTTGGTGGCTTCGTTCGCCAGGATATATGAGTAGTTATCAAAATGCTGTCTTTAATAGTGGAGTTGTGATGACAAGTGGCGATTCTGTTAATGCCACTGGTCACTATGTTCGTCCAGCACTTTGGGTAAATCTTCCATCTAGATTTTTTAAAGAAACAAAACCAACATCATATACCGAGAGAAAAACGATTTCAGCAAGTGGGATAGAAAAATTAGATGCATATATTTTAAGTGATGGGACGATTAAAATATTTTATAGAAGTGACTATATAAAGCTTGATAACGATATGTCGAACTTTTTTGGCGAGACGGCAAAAGGAAAATTCACAAACTTGACTACTATAGAAAATGCGGAGTTGCTGCCATGGGATACAGTAACCAATATGTCAAAATTATTTTATGGATGTACAAATTTGCAAACTATTAATTTGCCAGAGAATTTTGGCCAGAATGCTACAAATATGGAATCAATGTTTGAGGGAACAAAGATAACGAGTATTCCGGCAAAACTTGCAACAAGTAAAGCAACTAATATGAAGTCAATGTTTAAAAACTGTGATAGTATAACTACATTTGATTTTAGTAAACTTTCATTTAGTACTGCAGATAATATAGATGTATCAAATATGTTTTCAGACTGTGATAGTTTAACGACTATAAATATCAATAGCAATATGAGAGAATTACCAACAAAGGTAACAACATCTACTGGTATGTTTAGCGGTTGCACAAATTTGATTGGAGGAGCAGGGTATAAGTATAATGCCAACCATACAGATGGTGAATTTGCCCGTGTGGACTATGGAGGGATGCTTCCAGGGTATTTCACTTATAATGGTACGATTCCTATAGACTATACTGGCATCACCATGTTTTTCAAGAATAATTGGTATAATTCAACTATAAAACCAAAAAGTGAAATAACGGAGATAAAGTTTTGTAATAGTGCAAGTGATATAGCAAATTATAATTCGGATTTTGTTATGTATAATGATGGTGGAGTGAACTACTATGCGCAGATTAAAGACAATACAGTAATAGTTAATTATAAAAGTGGGATTAAAGTAAAAGCGGATATAGATTGGAGTGCTGTTTTTAAAGATTTGTCAGGGATTACTAATATAGTTGGTCTTGATACAATTGATACTGCGGATGTGAAAGATTTATCGGGTTTGTTTGATGGTACAGAGAGCCTTGTGTCTTTAACAATTCCAAGTGGTTTTGGTGTAAATGTGGAGGATATGTCAAATTTATTTGCTAATTGTGATAATCTTACATCGTTAACGCTTCCATCAAATTTTGGTTCAAACGCAACAAATATGGAAGGTATGTTTGAGGGAACTAAACTCACAGGTATGCCAGCAAACCTTAATACAAGTAAAGCGACTAATATGAAGTCTATGTTTAAGGATTGTGAAAATATAGTTACATTTAATTTTAATGATTTAGTATTTAACGCGACAAATGATATAGATATATCCAATATGTTTGAAGATTGTGTAAATCTTACTACAGTGAATGTAAGTAGTGATATGGGAACCCTTCCTGCAAGAATTACCACTGCATCCAATGTGTTTGCTGGATGTATTAATTTAAAGGGAGGAAGCGGATTTAAATATGACCCAAATTTTGTTGATGGAGAATTTGCAAGGGTTGATAGAGGTGGGTTATTGCCAGGATATTTCACATATGCGGGAACAGGTACGCATGAGTTTGATCTAGGAAAAATTAGTTTGCCTGCTAGAGCGATAGAGAGTAAAGAGAATATAACGAAAATTAAGTTTTATACTGATACCGATATGGGAACTTATAGTACCAATGGTGGTACGGTTATATACACTGATACAAGCGGTGTAAATTATTATGGATATATAGATGGAACAACGCTTAAGATACATTGGAGAGATGGATTTACATTAAAGATGCTTGAAGATTATAGTGGAGGTTTTGAAGGTTGGACTGGACTTACAAGTATTGAAGGACTTGATAAAGTAGATTATAGTAATGTTACAAATATGTCAAAGATGTTCGCTACTTGTAGTAATTTAGTGAGTTTAACATTGCCAGCGAATTTTGGAGCGAATGCAACAAATATGGAGTCTATGTTTGAAAACACGAAGTTAGTGAATTACCCAACTAATCTTAATACTAGTAATGTAACAAATATGAAGTCAATGTTTAAAAACTGTGATAGTATGACATCCTTTGATTTTAGTAAAATATCGTTTAATACAATAAATAATGTAGATATATCAAATATGTTTAATGGTTGTGATAATCTAGTTACTGTAAATATAGATACGAACCTAGGTAAGTTACCTGATAAAGTAACAGTTACAACCGATATGTTTAAAGATTGTACAAAGTTAGTAGGTGGAGCAGGATATAAGTATAATCCAAACCATATAGATGGAGAATTTGCAAGAGTTGACCTTGGGGGTATGCTTCCAGGATATTTTACATATAATGGTAGCACTCCTATAGATTATTCAAGTATTAATTTTGAGTTTAGGCATAATTGGTTTAACTCGGCAGTAAAGAGTAAGAGCGAAATAAAAAGAATATTATTTACTAATTTGCCAAATGATATATCAAATTATGATTCGGATTTTGTAATGTATACAAATGGTGGAAAGAATTATTACGCACAAATAAAGGGTGATACAGTAATAATTAATTTTAAAGATGGAATAAATTTAAAAGCCATAATAGATTTAAGTAATGTATTTCAAGATTTTACATCACTTATAGATATAGATGGTTTTGAATTAATGGATTTATCACAAGCTGAGAATCTTCAATATTCTTTTGCAAACATAGGTATTGAAAAGATAACAATCAATTCTACAATAAGCAATGCTATAGATTTAAGAGGTATGTTTGCCAATTGTGCAACATTAAGTGAAGTTACATTTGGAGAGAAATTTGATACAAGCGATGCAACAGATATGAGTGGTATGTTTGCCAATTGTAAGAATTTAACTACAATAAAGTTTAGTAAAAATTTTACAACAGAGAATGTGACAAATATGAGCAGAATGTTTGAGGGTTGTGAAAAACTTGCTTCTTCTGGTAATATGCGACTTGCTGGAAATGGAGAAAGAATTTTCGGGGCTGGAAACGGAGAAATAGATTTATCTAATTTTGATACTGAAAATGTTACAGATATGAGTTCAATGTTTAAAGATTGCAAAGATGTAAAGAAAGTGTTTTTTGGTAGTGGAATTAACACAGAGAATGTAAATGATATGTCATCTATGTTTGAAAATTGTGAAAGTATAGTTGATATTGATACAGCAAGCTTTAGCGTTATTCAGGTTACAGATATGTCTAATATGTTTAAGAATTGTAAAGTTATAGATGCTATAGATTTAGCTAGTTTTGAAACAAGTGCTCTTACAAATACATCTGGGATGTTTGAAAATTGTTCTAACCTTGAAGTTATAATTGCATCATCAAGTTTTTCGGTAGCAGGAGTTGTAATTGATGCAAATATGTTTACTGGCTGTGATAAACTTGTAGGCGGAGAAGGAACATCGTATAGTGAAGCATTGATATCAACTAAGAGTTATGC
The DNA here is from genome assembly GCA_900313535.1 of uncultured Eubacteriales bacterium. Classification (GTDB taxonomy): domain Bacteria; phylum Bacillota; class Clostridia; order Lachnospirales; family Lachnospiraceae; genus UBA3633. The sequence continues at coordinate 19,818 of OMRR01000048.1, read as the reverse complement.
AGTGGTTGATAAAGGTGCTGCAGAACCAGGATATTTTACATGGGGCAATGCTATAATAAGATATATGGGTGGTGATGGTGCAGTGGGTAGTATGCCAGATGAAGAAGCAGAGAGGAGAAAGCCACATCCATTGCAAAGTAATGCATATACAAAACCAGGATATAATTTTGTCCAGTGGAAAGATCAAGATGGCAAGACGTATCCAAAAAATGGTAGTATACCAAAGGTAATGAAAAGCCTTGATTTGACAGCAGAATGGGCATCAACAGCAGTAGTTGAAGTAAGAGAGAGACGAATTGGAACGGGTGGCGGTGGTACTGGTGGGGGCGGAGGTGGACTTATACAAAAAGCAGAAAGAAGTGTAAACTTTGTGATGCAGACACCAATTCGTGAGACAGAATATACTTGGATATATGATAACAAAGGTATAAAAAATGGATTGCTGCTTAAAACTAATAGTATGATGGGTAATGCAATGCTTCAATCTGATAGAACGAAGGGATGTTATACTTTGATTGGAGATGGCTCATATATGCAAATAGGTGGTGGTGGAATATATGGCGTGTATGAGAATGGAGGATTATTTTATTATGGATTTGATACAATGGGACAGTTAATGACAGGATTTATAGAGACATCAGAAAAGACAAAAATGCTCACAATAAATCAAGGGGTTGTTTCATTTGCAAATACAGGTTTTGATGAGAATATAGTAGATAAAATATTTATAGAGAATAAAGGCAAGGTTGCAAAATACTATTTATTTGAAGGTGAAAACATATGTAAAGGCGTATTGTGGACAACACCAATGGTAATAAATGGTGTAAAGTATTTATTTGATAATACAGGATGTGTAGTATCAAGCAGTGATACACCTATTACACAAGGTATATGGGAGTACAATCCAGTAGAAGATAAGTGGAGGTATTTTGTGCCAGATACTGAAGGTAGAGCAACATATTATAAAGATTATAAGTATGAGATTTATCATGATGGACAAGTACATTCATATATATTTGATAAAAATGGTAATATGCTGACAGGAAATATAGAGTTTAATGGCAAGACATATTATGGTCAAGAAAGTGGTGAATTTAAAGGCTCTGTAATACAGATCAAGTAGACAATATAAAAATAGAGTATTGACAATAAAAATATATAATGTATAATATAATCACCTTATAAAGAGTGGTAGAGGGACTGGCCCTGTGAAACCACACCAACCAACAAGAGTATGGTGGTACGCCCAGACGGATGAGGATGAAGAGAATACAAATTATTATGTATCTTGGAGTCCTTCCAAGATTTTTTTTATAAGTGGAAGGAGATAAAATGTTTGAAAAAGTAAACCCAAGCCATCCAGATAAGTTGGCTGACAGAATTGGTGGAGCAATAGTTGATCTTGGCTATAAACTTCAAGAGAATCCAAAGATTGCAGGGGAGTGCCTTATAGGGCATGGAGATTGCCACATAATCATTGAAACTTCAGTGAAGTATGATGAAAAAGATATTAGAGAAATAGTAAATAGAATCTCTGATAGCGAAGTAAAACTTGATTTAAAGATAGTACCACAGGATGTACATCTTGCAGCAAACCAAAATGAAGAAATTAAATGTGGAGATAATGGAATATTTAAGGCCTGTAAAACAAGTGATGAAGAAAAGAAATTAGCTACAATAGTAAAAGACTTATATAAAGAGAATCCAAAAGATGGAAAATATATCTATGATGAAAAGACAGAAACTTTAATCGCTTGCCAAAGCAATATAAAGACAGAAGAATTGAAAGAAAAATTACTTAAGACAGGAATAAAGAATGTGATAGTAAATCCTCTTGGTGATTGGACAGGTGGAATAAATGTAGACACTGGTGCTACAAATAGAAAACTTGGATCAGATATGGGAAGAGCAGTTACTGGTGGAGGATTACATTTTAAAGATATTAGTAAATCTGATGTATCAGTAAATATATATCTTCACAAGATAGCCAATGAGCAAAATTTAAGTGAAGTAACTTGCAGATGTGCTATAGGTGACAAGAATCTAGTTATAAATGGAAAAGAAGTAAGTTATAAAGAAATAACAGATGAGGCACTTAAATATATAAAGGAAATCGGCGGATTTGAAAAACTCGGAGAGTGGGGATTGATATAATACTTAAGAGAGATTAAAAAAGTTAAGCATAATGCTTAACTTTTTTATTTACCATTGATATGTTATAATAATTAATATGAAAATATTGAGTATAATTGCACAAAAACCAAGTAGTACAGGTAGTGGAGTGTATCTATCTGAACTTGTGAGATGTTTTAAAAATCTTGGTCACGAGCAAGAAGTAATTTGTGCAGTGTATGAAAATGATATAGCTGAGTTACACGATCCCGAGTATAATTATATAGTGTTTAATACACCAGAACTTCCTATAAAAATTGCAGGCATGTCCGATGTGATGCCTTATGAGAGTATAAAATATAGCGATTTAGCAAAAGATGAGGAAGCACTCAACCTATGGAAAGATACTTTCAAAAGTAAAGTTATAGAAGTCATAGAGAGTTTTAAACCAGACCTAATTATTTGTCATCACTTATATCTACTCACTTCAATTGTTGTAGATGTTTGTAAAAATATATCCTTAGTGCAAAAAAATGAAAAACATTTGCTTAAATCGCATTTTGTAGATGTGGTTAAAAGCAAGTCGTTGATGAGTCCTCGCATATTTGGTATTTGTCACAATACAGACTTAAGACAATATCAACAAACTGATCTTGAAAGAGAGTATATAAAAAAGAATATACAAAAGTTGGACAGTATAATTTTTTTGAGTGAAGAGCAATTAGATAGAGCTACAGAATTACTTGATTTGGATAAAAGAAAAGCTATGGTTGTCGGTATAGGATATAATAGTGATATATTTAATAATAAAAAGCATGTGTGCGAGTTACAACAACCTTTAAATAAACTATTGTACGTAGGCAAGATTGCTAAGAAAAAAGGGGTACTTAGCTTGATTAAAGCAATAAATATGTTAAATGATGAAAGTATAGTTTTGGATATAATTGGTGGTGTTGGTGATAAAGAAGAGTACGATGAGATACTAAATGAAAGTAGAAAATCAAAATCAAAGATTAATTTTATTGGTCCGATGTCTCAAATTGAACTTGCTAAAGAATATAATAAGCATGATATATTTATACTCCCATCATTTTCAGAAGGTATGCCGATGGTTCCACTTGAAGCAATGGCCTGTGGATGTAAAGTAGTTATAAGCGATTTGCCAGGTGTCAAGAATTTCTACAATGCAAATGTAAAAAATGCTAGTATAAAATATGTAGAGTTGCCAAAACTTTCAAATGTGGATGATGCGAGTTATGAAGAATTAAGTGCATTTGAAAAAAGATTAGCAGATAAGATTAAAGATAGTATAGAAGATAAAAATGTTTATAAACCTGACTTAAATAATATTTCTTGGGAAAATATAGCGAGGAAGGTTTTGTCAATAGCATAGAATGACAGTATTTATAGTGTTTATTTATCAAAGTGCCATTTTGATTGACAATTTAATATAAATAATTTATTATAGAATAGTATCTAGGTCACAAATATAATGTGGAATAGATAATTTGGAGGGCAAGATGAAAAGAATAGTGTCTTTATTACTTGCATTATTACTTACATTGTCGCTTATTGCCTGTGGCAATACTAATACACAACAAGTAACTACAGCTACAAGTGATTCACAGGCAGCTACAGTTACAAATGATACGAAAGCAACTACCGAAGCACCCAAAGCAGCTGGATCACTTAGAGTAGTATCTACAAGTACAGATTATGTGGATTTACTTGCTAAGTTTGAAAAAGAAACAGGAATTAAATCTGAGATTTTATCTGTGTCATCAGGTGATGTATTGTCTAAACTTCGCACAGATGGTGGCGTACCAGATGCCGATTTGTGGTTTGGCGGAGGAATAGATGCATTTATGGAAGCAAAGGAAGAAGGCTTACTCGAAAAAGTAGATTTTGATGCTGCTGAACTTCTTGATCCACAATTTAAAGATTATGATAATTGTTATTTTTCAAAAGGCATCACAGTTGTAGGATTTTTGTTTAACAATGCCTTGATGGAAAAAAAGAATTTAGAATATCCAAAAACTTGGGATGATTTACTTAAACCAGAGTACAAGGGAGAGATTATAATGTCAAATCCTGCAACATCTGGAACAAACTATGCCGTATTAAATGCAATTATTCAAGATAAGCAAGATGGATGGAATTTTATAGTAAAATTAAATGATAATATTGCTTGCTATGGTAAGAGAGCTGCAGATTCAAAAGATAAAGTTGTGGCAGGTGAGTATCCTATTGGTATAACATATTTGGATGGAACCATAGAGGCCATATTAGAAGAGAAAAATTTAACAGCGGTATACCCTGAAGATGGAGTGCCTTGGGTGACAGAGGGTGTAGCTGTATTTAAGAACTGTGAAAATGTTGACAGTGCAAAATTATTTATTAAATGGTTATATAGCAATGATGATAACCTTAGATATCTTGCAGAGATAGATAAGAAAACAGGCATAAAGGCAATTAAGCCAAGTATAGAAGGTCTTAAACTTTCATTTAACCCAAGAAAACTTATGGATGAAGATCTTACTTTATTTGGTTCAATGAGAGAAGAATTATTATTTAATTTCGAAAACCTAATTGGTGATAAAGCAATAAAAGAGTAGAGTTCATTAATTGCATGAGGGACAAAAGAGTCCCTCATTTTTAGATATTAGGATTTATAATAAAAATGCATGTATGCTAATATAGAAAAAATTAAAAATGTTATAAATGAAAAAGGTTTGACGGGACAGGCCGTTATATCAATTGATGGGCCTTGTGGTGGTGGAAAAACTACACTTGCAAATGAAATTGAAAAAAACTTTGCTTATAACATTTTACATATGGATGATTTCTATCTACCCTTCCAAAAAAGAGATAAGAATTGGATGAATATAATTGCGGGGCATATGGATTTTGATAGGCTGGTAGAGACAGTACTTATACCTTATAAGAATAAGCAAAAGACTAATTACATTTCTTATGATTGTCATAGCGATAAGTATTTACAAGAGATACCAATTGATTTAGATAAGATATTGGTGATAGAAGGCTCATACACTTCACATCCAAGATTAGATGAATTTGTCAATTTGAAAATATTTGTAGATATAGATGAAGGCAAACAAAAAGAAAGACTTACTAAAAGAAATCCGAATGTAGTAGATAAATTTTTATCTATGTGGGTGCCATTTGAAAATAATTATTTTAACACTTTAAATATCAAAGGAAATAGTGATTTGGTCCTAATGGTATAGTATTTATATAAATTGTATTGTGATTAATAATATTATTAAAAAGAATATTTTAAGAATCATTTTTGCGGCATGCATATTATTTGCGTGCATTTTTTATATAGATAAAAATTTTGCAGAGGAGATTAAGCCAAAGTATTATGTGATTAAAAATCCACGAACAAAAATAGAAAGGATAGTGGATGATGATGGAAATGTATTATTAAAAACAAATGAGACTGAAGATGATTATGAACAACTTTTTATAATATATGAAGAAGTTGGTGGCAGAGAATTTTTTGTCAAAAGAATAAACATGGGCTCTTATGAGCATACTTGGGAGTTATACAATAATAGAGGAGAGTATATAGAAAAAGGTGAAGGCTGGGGACCATATATTAAAGATGGATACCTATATCCTGATGCAGATAATTATTTTGAAATCAATTATGAATTTGGTATAACGACGCCAAGTGGACGGAAGATTAAACTTTTTAATGATGCTGATTTAAATAATAAAGAAAGTAGGAATGTAAGTAAAAATAAAGTTGATGACCCTAGAAAAGAAACAGAAATTAAAACACTCAATATAGATAAAGTACAAGTTGAAAAAGAGGAAGAAAGAGAAGAAGAGAAGAATGATGTAGAAGAAGTAAAGAAAAATATTGAAGAGCAAAAAGAAAAATCAAATGTAATTGAAGAAAATGATGACTATAGAATAATAAATGCAGGGGACCATTACGAGTATTATTCAAAAAGAAGCAATTTAACTATAAAAGATGTAGATTCATATGTAGTTGATAATTATAGTGGTGATCCACTGTTTGGAAGAAGAATAGATGATACTTATGTTGTAACTCGCTTGAATAGTAAAGGAAAATTTAAATATGTGACGTATAGTCAGAATTATGGCTACGATTTCTTTGAAGAGAACTTATTCGAATGCGAAAATATGCTGGTATTTAGAGAACATTCATGGATATTGAATGAAGGCCACATTACAGTAGTATGTGAATATGGAGATACACCATATTCGTTAAAAGAATTAATAAAAGAAAAATATGAAGATGTAAATACAAATAATATAGGATATGAAATAATATTTTATGCAAAAGAAAAACCAAGAATACTGTATACAAAAGGAAAAATTGATTATATTTTTTATATACCAAATAAGACAGCTTATGCAGTAGAAAAAATCAATGAAGGCTATTATAAGTTAGATAAAGTAAACATTATAGATCTTAAGACATTTGAAGTGAGCAATGATTATAGAAGTGAAGGTATATTTGCATTCCAAAAAGGGAAAAATGGTTATTTATTATCTAGTTTATTAAAAGATAATATGAAGCTTCTTTATTATGATATTAAAAAAGATTATTTTAAAGAATTAAGAACCAAAGCTGATTATACAAAAGGAATAGAATCTTTGCATTCGAAATATCAAAATACTTGTATTGTTTTCTTGGATGGCAAATACAAGGTGGTAGATAAAAATGGCAAAATCTTAATAGATGATTTGCAAACTGATGAAAATGATGAGCCAATAATAAATAAAAAAGTATTAGGCAATACAGATGCTATGTTTAATGTCACAAATAAGAAAGGGACATTTGTGTTTGATGAGAATGGAAAAGTTCTTTTTTCGGGATTAAAGAAAGAGGATGTCATCCGAAGTGGCAACTATTACTTAGTTTTTAAAGACAATGCTTACAATATATATTATAAAGATGGCACTAAATTAGTAGAAAATGTAGATTGTAACAAATATAATTATAATGGGCAAATGGGAGTGCATGGAAGTAGAGTATATAGTTATGAAGATTTAAAAGAGTTTGGTCATAAAAGTATATTTAAATTTTTCGATGACTATTGTGGACATATGATAGTATATGATAAGGGCAAGGCGAAAATCTATGCAAATGACGGAAAAGTTGTTGACAAGAATTTTAAATACATTGAGCCATTTCATAATGAATATGAGAGTAATATAAGAAATCTTGGAGAAGGTGGATGGAACAGGACTACAGGCCATACTGACGACTATTTTGTATATGTTGAAGGCTTTAAGTTTGGCTTGATGGATTTTAATGGAGTAAAGAAATTTGAATTTTCAATATTTGATGATAGCAATGAAGATTAAAAGCACTATAAGAAGAATATTACTTTTGACATTTATATTTTCTATAAGTATAAATTTATTTTCGTATGCAGGTGTAGCAACTTATGATGATATAATTAGAATATATGACAACACAGATCAAAGTATAAAGTTAAAATTAAAAAATAGAATTAATGAATTAGTAAAAGATTATTGGACTGATTATTATGAGAAGAAATACCGAGTTGATGCTGACATATTAAAGAATATGGATGTATACTATGTCGGTGACGAGTATATGAATAAAAATTATAACTATGTATATAAAGGTGTAGTAGAAATAAGTGAAGCGTATATGATGACTGCATTAATTGATTATCGTATATACGAGGATACATATGGTAAATATGGGCATGTATCAGATGAAGGTTATTATGAAGAGCCTACACTGGAGATGCAAAAAAATGATTTGGAAATGATAAAAGATATATCAGGTGTTGATGAAATGATTGACTGGTTATATGGCGAAACTTTAGGTTATATAAATGAATTGAGAAAACATGTAATAATGCAGGTAACTGTAGACGAAGAAAGTAAAATTAAATATATCTATTATGATTATGAAGATGTATTTGTAGACAAAGTAAGAGATGAAAATGGGATATTTATAAATTATTATGAAAAGGTAGATAAATTAATTGATAAATATGCTATAATGAAAGAAAATAGAAATCTTTTATCCGATATGAGAATTTTGCTTTTTAAGAGACGGTATGGTGGCTATCCTGGAATTAAAGATGATGAAGATGTATTAAGATTTTCGGAATACTTATATAAAGAAGGATATTATAAATAGATAAAGGAGTGGTATGGCAAAATTATATTTTTATTATGGGGCGATGGGGTCAAGCAAGACTGCAAATGCTCTTATGACAAGATTTAATTATGAGGAAGTAGGGCAGAAGGCTCTTCTTTGCAAGCCAAAGATTGATAATCGTTTTGGCAATGATGTTGTACATAGTCGTATAGGGCTTGAATATTCTTCTATATTTGTCGAAGACCTTGTGAAGATGTCAAAAGATGAAATACAAAAATATGATTGCATTATAGTTGATGAAGTACAATTTGCAACTAAAGAGCAGGTTGATTTCTTATCAGATATAGTTGATGTATATGATGTACCAGTCGTATGTTATGGACTTAGAGCTGATTTTAGGAATGAATTATTTCCAGGGTCGGAAAGATTACTTGCTATAGCAGATGTAATCACTGAGCTTAAAACAGTTTGCTGGTGTGGTAGGAAGGCAACTTGCAATGCACGATACAATGAAAAAGGTATAGTGAGAGAAGGAGAGCAAGTAGTGCTTGGTGCAAATGATAACTATGTGGCGCTATGCCGTAAACATTTTAAAGAAGGGAAATTAAGAAAAGAGGTATAATTGTATGGAACTAACTCATTTTGATGAAAATGGAAATGCAAGAATGGTAGATGTAGGTGACAAAGAAGTTACCAAACGAATTGCTATTGCAGAAGGTAAAATTATAGTTTGTAAAGCTGTCTATGATGCGATAGTTAATAAAGAAGTAAAGAAAGGCGATGTGCTTACAGTTGCAACTACTGCAGGTATAATGGGAGTTAAGAAGAATTTTGAAATTATCCCTATGTGCCATATTTTAAATATCACGAATGCAAAAATTGAATGGGAAATAAATGATAAAGCATTAAGCGATGGGAATTATGAAATAAAATGCATCTGCACTGTCAAATGTGAAGGGAAGACAGGAGTTGAGATGGAAGCACTTACAGGAGTGTCTGTGGCACTTCTTACAGTGTATGATATGGTTAAAGCAATAGATAAGAAGATGGTAATTGGAAATATTTACCTAAAAGAAAAAGATGGTGGCAAATCAGGGCATATTATAAACTAAATTGTAATCTGACACAGCAAACTGCACAAAAATGCCGGTGGGTAACCCATGGATAGAACCGAAGCATTTTTTTAGCAGTTGCTGTGTCAGTAAAACATTAAGTTTATGAATTAAGGTGTAAGAAGAATGTAGGGCGAACTTTAGGAGTCCGCTGTAGGGGCGACGCATTGCGAGCCCGAAAGGAGACATATGTACACAGCAGCAGTAATAACAATCAGCACCAAGGGTGCGAAAGGTGAAAGAGTGGACACTAGTGGTCCAAATCTTGTGAAGATGTTAAAGGAAGATGGTTATGATGTAGTATATACAAGCATCATACCAGATGATTTGGAGTTAATTAAAAAAGAATTATTAAAAACAAGTGATGATAATATAAGTTTAATCTTGACTACAGGTGGTACAGGTTTTTCTCAATCTGACGTGACTCCAGAAGCAACTAATGCAGTAGTAGAGAGATTTACTCCAGGTATACCGGAGATGATGAGATATTTAAATTTAAAGAATACTGACAAGAGCTGTTTGTCTCGTTCGGTTGCAGGCATTAGAAAAAAATCTTTGATAGTTAATCTCCCAGGTTCGGAGAGAGCAGCGAAGGAAAATTTTGAAGTAGTTATGAAACCAATTAAACACGGACTTGAAATGCTCATGACTGAAGGATCAGCTAATTGTGGGGGGTAGTGATGAATAAATATATATATGGTTTTGATATTGGGTGTGCGTCAGTAGGGTGGTCTGTAGTTGATACGGAGACAAATAGAATAGTTGAACTTGGAAGTAATATTTTTAGTGAGGCCAAACCGGAAGAAAATGCTACAAGACGACAAAGACGTGGACAAAGAAGATTGCTTAGAAGAAGAAAGAATAGAATAAGAGATTTTAAAGTTAAGTTTTGGAATAAATATGTTGAACCAAAATTTGACAATAGTAGATATGATGAAATTATCAATTGTTTAGAGGAGAAATATAATACTCCAATTATTAATATTGTAGAAACTAAAGCAAAAGGAATAAGCGAAAAACTTAATGAAGTTGAGTTATACTTTGTGCTATTAAATTATTGCAAGCATAAAGGTATTTCATATCTCGATGAAGAGATAAACAAGGATGAAAGTGATGATGGAAATAATAAATTAAGTGATTATGCGAAAGGTCTAAAAATTAATGAAGAAAAACTTAAAGAAATGTTACCATCTCAAATTCAATTAGAAAGATATAAGATGATAGGTAGTTACCGTGGTGAAAATGATTATATTGATAAGAATAAAGAGAAAATTACACTTTCTAATGTTTTTACAACAAATAGTTATATTAAAGAAATTACAACAATTTTGAATAAACAAAAGGAATACTATACATATATTAATGATGAGTTTATTAATGAATTTATAGATTTATTCAAAAGAAAAAGAGAATATTATATTGGACCAGGAAATGAAAAAAGCAGAACAGATTATGGTGTATATACTACAAGAGTTGATGAAAATGGAGAATATATTAATGAAGAAAATATATTTGCTAAATTAGTAGGTAAGTGTTCAGTTTACAATAAATTTAATGGATATGACAACGAAGAGTTTAGAGCAGCTGCAAGTTCTTATTCTGCAGAATTATATAATTTAATCAATGATTTAAATAATATAAAAATTAACGGAGAGCCTTTTACAAAAGAAGAAAGAGAAAAAATAATTAAAGAAATTAAGAATAAGGATGCTTTAGGTGATAAAGGCGTTGAAAAAATAATGCTAGAAGTAGTGGAAAAGAAAGAAGGAGTTATTACAGGTGCAAGAATTGATAAAGAAGGCAATAATGTATATCATAAATTAGAGTGTTATAGAAAGTTAAAAAAGTGTTTATTAAATGGGAATATTAACATTGACGATATCCCAATTGAAAAATACAATAAAATTATGGACATACTTACTATAAATACAGAGAAAGATGCTATTATTAATGGTCTAAAACAATCAAAAGGTTTGAAAAATAAGGAAGAAGATGGAATAGAATTAAATCTTGATGATAATATTATTAAAATCTTGTGTGATTTTAGAAATAAAAATGCGTCTCTATTTAGTAAGTGGCATAGTTTTTCTTATAAGATATTAAATCAATTGATACCTTTAATGATTGAAAATGGTCATGAACAAATGACATGCTTATATGAATTAGGAATGATAAAAAACAATAAAGAAAAATTATCTGATAAAGCTATACTTAGTAAAAAAATAATAACTTCTGAAATCTACAATCCTGTTGTCGTAAGATCAACTAGGATTTCTATAGATATATTAAATGCTTTAATTAAAAAGCATGGTTATCCAGAAAAAATTGTAATTGAAATGCCACGTGATAAAAATGAAGAGGAAGAGAAGAAAAGAATCAAAAATGAACAAAGCAAAAATGAAAAAGAGTTAAGCAAAATAATAGATATAATTAATAAAGATTATGGAATAAAAATAGAATCAGGCGACCAATACTTTAGAAATCAAAAAAACTTGAATTTAAAATTGAAATTATGGGAAGAGCAATTACATAAATGTGTTTATAGTGGAAAACCTATTGATATAGATGAATTATTGAATAATTATAACAAATTTGAAATAGACCACATTATCCCACTATCAATTTCGTTAGATGACAGTAGACAAAATAAAGTCCTTGTGTATAGGACGGAAAATCAAAATAAAGGTCAAAGGACGCCTATTAGTTATATAAATAGTGGTGAAAGTAAACTGAGATTAGATGAGTATTTAACGTTAATAAAGGAAATATATGGTGGTAAAAAAGAGTTAAAAAAGAAGTATCAAAACTTATTATATGATGAAGATATAACAAAAAAAGTAATTAGAGATGGGTTTATAGATAGAAATTTGAATGATACAAGATATGCATCAAGAATATTTTTGAATGGCATACAAAACTTTTTATATAGAAAAGAAGTTGATACTAAGGTAAAAGTTATTAGAGGCTCTTTTACCCATCAAATGAGAACTGGGTTGGGTTTACAAAAAAATAGAGATGAATCATTTGCCCATCATGCAATTGATGCATCACTTATTTGTTTTGCTCAAATGGGATATGATACATATGTAGATTTGCAAAAACCTTATATTGATGTTGATACAGGTGAAATCATAGATTTTGATGAGTATAAGAAGAAAACAACTGAAGAGGTTTATAAGGATGCATTATATCAAAAAAAGTGGAAAGAAATAAAAGATAATTTATCAAACGCCGAGAAGGATGTAAAATATTGGTATAAACCAGATAGGAAAGCAAATCGTCAAATTTCCGATGAAACTATTTATGGAACTAGAGAAATAGATGGTGTAGTCTATAAGATTAATAGTTTTAATATAAGAGCTAATGATGGTGGTGATAAATTTAAGAAATATAAAGATAAAACATTAATGTCTTTATACGATGTAAAAACATTTGATTTGTTGAATAAAATTTGCAAAGAGTATTCTAATGAAAAGAATCCATTTGTTGCATATGAAAAGGACACTGTCAATAAGGTTAGAAAATATGCAAAAGATAGTAAAGGTGCTATAGTAAGTAAAGTTAAATACTTAGATGGTGTGCTCGGAAAGTGTATTGATATTTCTCATAAATATGGTCAAGCAAAAGATTCTAAAAAAGTTATACTAGGACAATTAGTCCCATTTCGAACAGATGTATATTTTAATTATGAAACAAAAAAGTATAAATTTGTAGGAGTAAAGCAAAATACACTTAAATTTTCAAATGGCAAACTTGTAATTGATATGAATGCATATAACGATTTACTAGATGAAAATGGTGTGATAATAAATAATGATAGTTCTTGGGAATTTATGTTAAGTTTTTATGATAATGACTATATTAAATACGAAAAAGAAGATAAAAATGGGAAAATTGTGAGTTTTAAGGAAAGACATCATTCATTGAATAGACCTAATATAATAGAAACCAAACCAATTGAGAGGTCAAAATTTGAAGATAAAGCTCAAAATTTTGCTACTATTACGAATGCAATAAATGTACAGAAAATAGTAACGAATATCTTGGGCGATAGAACTTATATTTCAAAAGAGAATTTTTCTTTCAAAATATAATTGACAATATTAAATAAAGTGTTATAATAACAATGGTCTTACGATAACTCAATTTGTCGGACTGGTTAAAATAAGGCTTTATGCCGGAAAGGCTCCCGCCGAAAGGTAAAGGGAGTTTTTTTTTGTCAAAAAAAGGAGGTATTATGAAAGATTCAATTATTATGATTGAACATGAAATGAAATTGAAACTTGAACTTGATAATCTTGTAGTGCTATGTGGAGAGCAACGAGTTACTTATCCACTTAATAAAATTGAATGTATTGTAATAGACAACATGAACGCGAGCATTACAGGGAGATTGTTATCAAAATTAGCTGAAATGAATGTAAGTTTAATTACAACAGACAAAAAACATTTACCCATTGGGATTTACAATCCATATTATGGTTATAGTAGAAGTAGTAAGATGCTAGTTGCTCAGATTGAATTTATTAAAAATTGTGGACATTTGTGGAAAGAGATTGTAAGTGTAAAGATTAATAATCAAGCTAAGACACTAGAATTATTAGACTTTGATTCAAGGGTTGTTGATAATTTAATCAATTATTCAAAATCTGTTGAAATTGATGATATGACAAATAAAGAGTCTTTCGCAGCAAAAGTATATTTTAATGAATTAATGGGTGTTTCGTTTTCAAGAGGAAATGATGAAATATTAATTAATGGCGCTCTTGATTATGCGTATGCAATAATAAGATCAACCATTGCTAAAATTGGTATAGGGTGTGGACTCAATATGCATTTGGGAATACATCATAGAAATGAGTATAATGATTATAATTTAGCTGATGACTTGATAGAGCCATTTAGACCCATTATTGATTTATATGTTTATAAACTTATGTATGGAGAGGAATTTTTTAGTTCAACGCATAGAAAAGATATTGTTAATATTTTATATAAAAAGATACTATATAAAGATTTAAACATTGATATTGGACAAGCAATAAAGGAATATGTAAAATCATTTGCAAAATTAATTAAAGATAATGAAAATAATATTGAATACCCATGTGTAGAAAATGTTGAATTTGCAGCTGTAAATTACAAATTTGATCATTATATTGATGATTATATATTTTCAGAGGTTGAAAAGGATGAATTATAAGATTATGAAATTATTTTGTATGTTTGACTTACCAATGAATAATAAGAAAGAACAAAGAGCATATAGAAAATTTAGGAAACAAATAATGAACCAGGGTTTTATTATGATGCAATATTCTATATATGTAAAGACATGTAATAACAGAGATGCAGTGGAGAACGCTAAAAGAAAGGTAAAAGCTGTTAGTCCAAAAGATGGAAATGTAAGACTTATGGAAGTTACGGAAAACCAATATATGAATATTGAACTTATTGCCGGAACTGAAAGTGTAAGAGAGAAGATGGCAAATAAAAATGGGCTTATAGTATTATAGGAGGTATTAAATGGATTTTGTTGTAAAAGAGTATAATAAGAAGTATGAAATAAATTTTGGCAAAATTACACAAATATTGGGCTATAACTTTAAAATAAAAAGATATATATATGAATCAATATTAAAGCACTTTTCTTTATATAAGTACCAAGATTTTGATGAACATATGGAAAACAATATTACTATTGATGGTGAAGTTCCTGGGAGAAAGGAATATAGAGTGATAAATATTGATAATAGGGAACAACTAATTGAGCAAATCAGTATTAATAAAAATACATTAATTTATGAATACTTAAAAAATGTGTTAGAAACATTATCGTGCCAAAGAATGTTAAATGTTGTAGATGAAAACTTGACAAATATTTATCTTGCGATAAATGAGAAATTAAACAGTAAAGTTGGGAAAATAAGCATTGATTATGAAATGCAAAATTTGTTTTATATTGTTTCAAAATCAGATGTATATACAAATTCCGGTGAAGATATTGAAACACTTAGTAATTATGATTTACTAATAGTTTTATTAAAATTAGTCAAGGAAAATAATAGTGTTAATCCAGAGAAAACCTTAATATTATTAAATAATATTGATCATTTGTGTACAAGGTTCGAGTACGATAAAATAGTAGAATTTTTACGAGATTATGATGAAAGTATATTTGCCATAATGTTTATTAGTATTGATAAATATGTATATATTAGCAAAGAAGTATTAAACAATATAGTAGTGATTAATGATACAACATTTCAAGTTCCTAAATATGAATCTATAGAAGAGTATTTATTGGGTCATTATCCTATGAATTATGAATTTGAAGAAACAGAAATTGTACAACTATTAAAAAATACTCTGAATTCAATTGGTATTGAAAATGACATTATTTCATATAAAGAATTGTTAGTAAAAAAGTTGATAAATAAAGCAATCTGCATCAATGATTCATATGATTTTAATATGGAAACTAGCGAATTGTCTTGTTTGAATACTAAATAAATGGTATAATTAACTGGAGTTATCGTATGGTAAACCCCATTTATTTGGGGTTTTAGCCTCCGGACAAATTGAGTTATCGTAAAACATGATCGTAATTTTGATGATCCATTTTGGTGTTTTAGCCTCCGGACAAATTGAGTTATCGTAAAACAGACTTTTACAGATTACTTTTTTCCTGTATGTTTTAGCCTCCGGACAAATTGAGTTATCGTAAAACACATACCCAATAACAACATTTAATAAGATAGTTTTAGCCTCCGGACAAATTGAGTTATCGTAAAACTTAACAGTAACAGAACCTTGAGTATTACCACTGTTTTAGCCTCCGGACAAATTGAGTTATCGTAAAACGTAGAGTTAGTTTACCACACAATGTTGACAGTTTTAGCCTCCGGACAAATTGAGTTATCGTAAAACATCGCGAACTTGCGCTGTTTTTTTAAAAAAGTTTTAGCCTCCGGACAAATTGAGTTATCGTAAAACTTTATAGCACGTAAATCTGATCTTGCTGTATGTTTTAGCCTCCGGACAAATTGAGTTATCGTAAAACATAAAATACTTGTACTTAATATTCTCACTAGTTTTAGCCTCCGGACAAATTGAGTTATCGTAAAACAGACCTCTTTTCAATACAAATAATTAAGGAGTTTTAGCCTCCGGACAAATTGAGTTATCGTAAAACGAAAAAAGAAATCTGTAAAAGTTTCCTTATGTTTTAGCCTCCGGACAAATTGAGTTATCGTAAAACTCTAAACACATCAGCACTTACTGAGGGATTCAGTTTTAGCCTCCGGACAAATTGAGTTATCGTAAAATGTAACTATAAGCCTAGTGACATTAATTAAAATTGTAAAGGTTATGGTTTTATTGTTTGAAAGAAACGACATAATCAAAGTCAAAGTTGACGCAATAGTAAATGCTGCCAACAATACTTTGCTTGGCGGAGGTGGAGTAGATGGTGCGATACATCAAGCTGCAGGACCTGAACTTTTAGAAGAGTGTAGGACACTCGGAGGTTGCGAAACTGGTGATGCAAAAATCACTAAAGGTTATAAGTTACCGGCAAAGTATGTCATTCACACAGTAGGGCCTATTTATAGGGATGGCAAGCATAATGAAAAAGAGTTACTTGAAAGTTGTTATAATAGTTGCTTGAAAATTGCAAAAGCGAATGATATACATTCTATTGCATTTCCGCTTATATCAGCTGGAGTATTTGGGTATCCGAAGGAAGAGGCTATAGATGTAGCAGTTAACAGTATAAAAAAATTTTTTGAAAATGACGATTATGAAATGAAAGTAATAATTATATTATTTGGCGAAGAGGCGGAGAGGATAGCGAAGAAGTATCAAAAATAAACAGTGTCAAAGCTGTTTTTTTGTTAAAAATTTATCGGCAAAAACCTCTGAAATTTGCAAAATTGTTGAAATTTTGCCGATAAGATGTTATAATATTTGCATGGAAAAAGAGCTTAAAAAATATGAAACTATATCTTTTTTTGCAAAAGAGTGGGGTATATCTGAAAGAAGTGTTAGAAATTATTGTGCTAATGATAGAATAAATGGTGCAAAACTTATTGGCAAAACTTGGTATGTTCCAATGAATGCAAGAAAACCAGAAAGAATTAATAAATCTAATATAAAAAAGAATAATTTACTTGATAGAATATTAAAAGAAAAAAGAGGGAGAGTAAGTGGGGGGATTTATCATAAGATCCAAATTGAACTAACATATAATTCAAATCACATTGAAGGTAGTAAATTAACACATGAAGAGACGAGATACATATTTGAAACAAAAACAATTGATAAAGGGAAAACTAAGAATGTTGATGATGTGATTGAAACGTCGAACCACTTTAAATGTGTGGATGTCTGCTTAGATAATGCAAATCATAAATTAAGTGAAACGTTTATAAAAAAATTACATTTCATATTAAAAAATGGGACAACAGATTCGAGAATATCGTGGTTTAAGGTAGGAGACTATAAAAAACTCCCAAATGAAGTGTCTGGAAGAATGACAACGGAACCGGGTAAAGTATCTGCGGAAGTAAAGAAACTTTTATCAAAGTACAATGCAAAAAGTAAGCATACATTAGAGGATTTAATAGATTTTCATTATAACTTTGAAATTATACATCCTTTCCAAGATGGAAATGGAAGAGTAGGAAGACTTATATTATTTAAAGAGTGTTTAAAGAATGACATTGTGCCATTTATAATAACAGATGAATTGAAATACTACTATTACCGAGGACTTAGCAAATGGAAAAAAGAAAAAAGATATTTGTTTGATACTTGTTTAACTGCACAAGATGAGTTTAAAAAGATATTGGATTATTTTAATATAAAATACAAAGAGTAAGTATATGAAGAAATTAAAAATAGAGGTTATAAGGAAAACTGAATATAAGGATTTAATGGAGAAATATGAAAATCCAATAGAGTATGCTTGCGATATGGTAGAGGGGCAGGTATTTTATGTAGAAGACTTAAAAAAGCCAGAAAACTTTTGAGAGAGTGCATGGGGAAGCATTTACCCATTTACAATGACACTCGCTTATGGTGGAGAAGATTTTTATGATGGGTGGATGAAGAATAAGAAATCCTGCATGATATCTTGCAATGATGGTTTTAGACCAGTTAGCTTTCTTATAGAGGTTGTTGACGAGTAGGTGCAAATTTAGGAGCCTTTTGTATGGGCGAGTTATGCGAGCCCACAATATATAATGACATTTATAATAATTTTGGAGGTCAATATGGAATATAGAAAATTTGGAAACACTTATATTGTAAGACTTGACGTTGGTGACGAGATAATGAAGTCACTCAGAAAACTTGTGGAAGATGAGAAGATTAAACTTGCGCAAATTAATGGCTTAGGTGGTACTTCAGATTTCACAATAGCTATAAGAAATCATGCTACAAGACAATATGATCCAACTGACTACACAGGTCGTTTTGAAGTAGCAAATATTCATGGAAATGTGACCACATTGAATGGCGAAGCTTATCTTCATGTACATATGGGATGTGGTAATGAAAAGGGTGAGTATCGTGGCGGTCATCTTATAAGATGCGTTATTGGTGCCACAGCAGAAATCTTTGTAACTGTATATGATGGCACTATAGAGAGACAAGTTGATGACAAGACTGGACTTCATGTATTTAAGTTCGTAGATTAAATATGGAAAGTGCATATAAAAAAATTGATTTAAGCTGTATGGGCTATGGTAATCCAGAACTTGATGTGGAAACATTTTACCATTTTTGCCATTATGTACCACCTGAAATTGTAAATGATGTTTTTCACTGTGACCCAAAATATACACCAATTATGTGGGATAGTTTTGTAAGACATTATTATGATACAAATAATGAGAAAGCAATTGATGAAATAAACGATAGAATGAGAAAACTTGCGTGTATAAGTATGATAGGTTTCTTTAAGTTTGTTGATGTAGAATTAAGTATATTTAAATCAATCCGTAAAAGAATTGATGAAACTCTATAGCATTAAGCATTTGATGGAGGCTGTTAGATGATTAAGATTTTATTTATATGTCATGGAAATATTTGTAGGTCTCCTATGGCAGAGTTTATAATGAAAGATCTTGTGGAAAAGGAGAATCTTGAAACTGAGTTTTGTATTGAATCGGCTGCGACAAGTACTGAGGAGATTGGAAATGGCATCTATCCACAAACTCGAGAGCAACTTATAAAGCATAATATCGGTGGCTATAAAGGTAAGACTGCAAGGCAAGTTAGAAAATCCGACTACGATGAATTTGACTATCTTATAATAATGGATGAAGAAAACAGATATGGTCTTCGCAGAATTGTCGGTGAAGATGTTGATAATAAAATTTATAAAATGCTAGATTTTGTAGAAGACAAAAACCTAAAAGGCAATGATGTCGACGACCCTTGGTATAC
>OMRR01000047.1 GCA_900313535.1 uncultured Eubacteriales bacterium | reverse complement strand
TTTACCCTTTTAAACATACATTCATTATATCACAATAAGCCATATATTACTATACCTAAAAAACGCCCATATTTACAAACCTATTAAGCAATATATCAAATAGAAAACTTACAATAATCCCCAAAAATGCCCCAAATATAATGATTTTTATGGCAGATGCTTTCTTTTTAAAGATTTTCTTATATAGTATTATAAATAGCACCACAAATATTGAAATTATCACATATTTTAGCACATATAAATCATTCAAAAACAATTTATATGACATAGTTTTAGTTTCAGTATAAATGGCCTCTGGATTTACTATATTAGCTACTCGTAACTTACTATAGATTTTCTCTAATTTTTCCCACAATTCTTTGCTTTTGCTTATCTTCAAAATCAAATCTTTAGAATATAAGCTTACTCCTACAGCCATTATTATGCCAACTATACAAGGTCTTATAACTGATAAAGCAAATTTCACATTTTCATTATCTATATACTTCTTAAAGAAAGTAACAAAAACTAAAATAATTACAAAAGCAGGTAAAATTTCAAAAAGCGTTGCAAGTACTCCACCCCAAAATCCAGCCACTTCATTTCCTACAAAGGTTGCAAGATTTATAGCTATAGGTCCTGGTGTACTTTCAGATATGGCGATAAAGTTTTCAAGCATTTCCATGTTTAGGACTTCATACCTATCAACTATATCCTTAACCATAGGTATAGTTGTGTATCCTCCACCAAAACTTAGTAGCCCTATCATTAGGAAATCGTAAATTATACTAAAATAATTCATAGTTTCTTTACACTCCTCACTAATGATAGTATGACACCAAGAATTACAGCGACGAATACCAATAGCATATTACTAATATTCAAATCCAATAATTCACTCAAAGCCATTGTCAATGCGAATACTACAAATAAAATAATTGTTAAAGCCTTATACATTGAATTGTTTATTTCAGTTTTGAGTAAACCATAGGCAGTCTTTATTATAATTATTGATACTGCTATTCTAATTCCAAAAAACGCATCCGAAACTATTTTAATTTCCAAAAAGTTTTTTAGAAAAGTTGAAATTATACTTATAACTATAATTGATGGCAACACAACACCTATAGTTGCAAGTATTGCACCAATTAATTTACCTTTTACATATCCAGTGTAAGTTGCCATATTTACTGCTATAGGCCCAGGTGTGCTTTCAGCTATAGCAAGCAAGTTTAGAAACTCTTCATGTTCAAGCCACTTTTTATTATCTACACATTCATCTTTTACAACAGAAATCATGGCGTATCCACCGCCAATAGTAAAAAGTCCTATTTTAAAGAATGTTATAAATAATTGAAGTATCATAATATTTTCAAATTATAATTTTGACGAATAATTTTCATGGTCATGGGTTCTTTTAGGTATCATATAGTCATCCCCATATTCTATCTTTAGTACTTCATCATATGATTTTGTTATGTATAATTTCAAATTTTCAAAGTCAGCAAGTACATATTCATCAAACAATCTACTATTAAATTGATACCCAGGGTACTCAGGTGACCAGGAGGTACAATATAATAAATTTGTTTTTCCAGTATATGCGATCGAGCACTCATTATGCAATTTACACAATGTAGTTATATTATAGAATCTTCCTATGAAAGATAAAAAGCATATGGCAATTCTTTCAAAAACTGTATATTTCTTAAACTTTATATCATGCCTTTTAGACATTGCAAGTCCAAAAACCAATTGTTGTTTAAGCACAAACAATCTATTTTTAATATTATTTTCAGGTATATTATCAAGCACAAATAAATCCAAAGTGGCAAAACTATATATCCCATCATAAAGTTTGATTGAATCCTCATCATCTCTAACTCTATCTTTTTTATAATAAAGCCTTACATCAAAATCAAAAAAGTATTCTTTCTCTTCAGGATAATATACACCTACATAATCAGGTAACTCAGTATTTTTTAATACTTTTAAAAACTTTTTATACTCAAGTCTTTTAAAAATGATATCCGCATCATCATCCCAAGTTATGAAACCATTTTCTCTAACTGCACCAATTAAAGTGCCACAATCAAGTGAATACTTTATATCATTCTCAATACACAAATCGTGCACAAAACTAAGTAAATCCAATAGATAGTTTTGTGTTTTAGTCAATTTATTATCTTTTTTTTGATTGTCTGACATTTTACTTACTTATTTCATCATTTCTATTGTAGAGATTAGTATTTAAGTCTTCGTATATAATGATTGTATCTTTATTGGTAAACTCCTCACTTGGTATGTTCGATGCATCATCAACAAGTATTATCTTGTTTCCGACATTATCTTTATCATATATCTTGTAAAAATACTCTGCATAAAAATTAGTCATTCCATAATACTTATTAATAATATATATCTTTTTTTTGTGCAAGATATCATCTACGCCATACTTGCCAATCGTTATATCATATAAAGAGTTTACTCTTGCTAGATCTACGAAACAATGAATTTTAGGATAATATGTCCTATACACAAGCTCTATAGGAACCCTTGTAAGCACTATCAATAAAATAACTAATGCTGGTACAAATTTAAATACTTTAACATTTATATTGCTTACAATGAAACCATACATATATGAAAGATATATAAGTGTCGCAGTAAAGCTTACATATACAAATCTAAGTTCCACTCTTATAGTAACACTTGATGCTCCTATGCACACTGCAATAAATGACAAGAAAATCAAATCAGCAGCAAGAAGATTCTTTTTTGATTTATATTTAAATCTAAATAAAATATACACACATATGAATACAAGTATCAGACCTATAGATACAAATGTTAGATACTTAATTTTTACATATGGCAAAGATACAAAATCTATACCGTATAGATAATCCGGACCTATATTTATACCAAGTATTATAGCCACCTGTGAGAAACAATATTTAAGGCATTCAATAATGCTAAAAGTATCTTCTACATATGTACCACCAGTGCCAGCAGGCATTACCTTTCCTATAGCAATATATCTTATATAACAGATTAATAATATCTCTAGCAAAAACATAACTAATGATATTATCTTTTCCTTTGTAATCACTTTTTCTTCATTATATCTTGACATAAGTATAGCTATAACTATAGGCACTGCTGTGCCAAGATATCTCTCATGTGTAAATGATACTATTATAAACATTATAAATATGATAATGGTATTTTTTATATTATCAATCTTGCTAGGTAATATAGGATCACCACTCTCATCTTTTTTTGTTATAGCACCAGCAAGTTTTAAGCAAAAATACAATATAACTAGCGAGAACAATAATGCATCAGCCTCAAGAGACCCTATACCTTGGCCTATTTGATAGTAAGCATAATGTGATATAAGATACAGTGCAGACATTATAATCGCTATTATTCTTCCAGCATCTACCTTCTTTACAAAGTGATAAATGAATAATGCAATCAAGGCATTATATACCTTATTGATTATAGAAAATCTAAAAATATCTGTATCTATAATTGTATAAAATAAATACTGTATTGCTTCAAAAATCGGCCTATATCTACTCGCCTCATAAAACTTAAATGCAAAATCAAATAAATTAAGTCCTCTAAACCATGACCAGTGAAATAAGTCATCCATATACAAGCCCTTAATAACTATATTTTTATTTACATAAAAACATAGTGCTATAAGCATTGCAAGTACAAACAAATATTCAAATATTTTTTTAATTACTTTCATTAATAATTCTTCCTTATATTTAATAAATAGTATTCCCATGCTCCGATTGCTATGGCATATTCTGAATCATTTACAAATGTAATCTTATTCTTAGTATACTCTGCAATCTTGTTTAATGAATCCTGTATATTTATATCAGAGACCATAGTGCCAATATATATTATAGGATAGTCTTCAGTACATAACGCCTTTACAAGTAATGATATGTTTTCAAGTATCATATTGACAGCTGCTGCTATATAATCATTTTTATTTGCCTTTTTTGATATGGCAGCAAAGTTAGCGGCAGTTATATCTTTTGACATATTACCAATGTTGCCTTTATTGATATCGCCAATCATCAAATCAACATTTGCCTTATTACCAAGTTTTGACATACTTATCAATGTATTAAAGTGTGTAATCTTGTTATCACCATTTTTCACATCATTTAATATAGCATTTCCTAATCCAACAAGTGCTCCACCACCAAGTCCAGTGCCGCCTATACGTCTCACATCTGTCATATCACTATAGATGACAGTTGTACCTGTGCCAACTGAAACTACATATCCTTTTTCAACTCCCGCAAGTATAAGGCCACCATATGCTATAGCATTAAACTCATCAATTTTTACAATCTCTATACCTTCAAATTCATCGTCAAGAAATGAACTTCCAGTACCTGTGACAATTATTTTTTCTATCTGCTTTTTATCAATATTATATTTCTCTAAAATCTTATAAATAAATAAGGCAAAGTCAGTTATACCTTCTCTCACTTTGCCAATTAATTCAATATTTCCTTCTTTTTCATTTTCTGTAATCTTTAATATTACAGCTTTAAAATTTGTACTTCCAAAATCAAGCGATAAAATATACATTAGCCTTCCTCATTTCTATTAGTTACGAAATTAGCAACTAGCAAAATTATCAATACCGATACAAACATGATGCTTGAAAGTGCATATAATGATGGGTTAAGACCTCTTTTTACCTGAGCATATACTAAGGTAGATATAGTATTTATTCCTGCACCTCTTGTAAAGTGAGTGACAATGAAGTCATCAAGACTCATAGTAACTGCAAGCATAAAACCACTCACTATACCAGGCATTATCTCCGGTAAAACAACTTTAAAAAATGCCTGCCTACTTGTAGCCCCTAGATCTCTCGCTGCTTGATACTCAAGTCTTGAAGCACCTTTTAATTTAGGTAGTACCGATAAAATAACATATGGTATATTAAAAGTAATATGTGCAATCAGCACCGTCCAAAATGATAGAGATGAAAAAAATGGTATTACTTTGCCAAGTATTATAAAGCACAACATCAAAGATATACCTGTGGCTACATCTGCATTAAGCATAGGTATATTTGTTATATTCATATATATATTGCGTGAGCTCTTTGACATATTGCTAATTGCTACTGCTGCCATAGTACCTATAATAACTGCAACAATAGATGAAAGTAACGCTATCAAAATTGTATTTTGTAATGCAGAAACTATATTTCTATCTGCAAACATTTGTTGATACCATTTTAATGAAAAACCAGTGAAATTAACTCTTGACTTTGAAGCGTTAAAAGATAAAACTACCATCACCAATATAGGTATATAAGTGAATAATAGTATAAATGCCAAATAGCAATTTTTAACAATCTTTCTTATCATGACTATACCAAAGTAACCTCTTCGTCTTTATCTGTAAATTGATTTGTAATTCCCATCACTATAAATATAAATATTATAAGCACTAAGGATAATCCAGAACCTAAATGCCAATTAGCTGTCGTCAAGAACTCTTGTTCTATAACATTTCCTATCAAAAGGAATAATCCACCACCGAGCATATAAGATATAGCAACTGTTGTAAGTGCTGGTATAAATACCATAGTGATTCCTGATACCATTCCAGGTATACTAAGCGGGAATATTATCCTTGTAAATACTTGAATTTCATTTGCGCCTAAGTCTCTTGCTCCATTTAAGGTATCATCATTTATTTTCATTAGAGCATTGTAAAGTGGCAAAATCATAAATGGCAAGAAATCATATACCATGCCAAGCACTATGGCCGTCTCAGTATTTACTATATTGATATTAGGTAATTTAAGTGCAGTAAGTAATAAGTTGATTACCCCTCTCTTTTCTATCAAAGTAAGCCATGCATATATTCTAAGAAGTCCATTCATCCACATTGGCAGTATAAATACATATACTACAAATGATGATTTTTTAGTCTTACTTTTTCTAAAAATCAAAGCAATTGGATATGCCAATATTATGCATATAATTGTACTGATAAATGCAAGTTTAAATGCCTTGGCAAAACTTTTGAAATGTATTGGGTTAAAGAAACTAATTACATTATCAAGTGTAAACATATTCCTATCATTTGTAAGTCCATAATAGATAACAAAAATCAAAGGGATAACTATAAATCCAATCATCCATATAGTATAAGGTGTTGCCACTAATTTATTTCTTAACTTTGCATTCATTATTCTTCAGTTTCATCCTCTATAGAGTCTACTCCCATTTCATCTTCGATAGGGTCTATAGCTGCCTCGTCTTCAGATGTAGGCTTATTCATTATTTGTATATTTTGTGGTTCTACATAGATACCAACTTCTTTTCCTGGTTCGTGAAGTATAGTTGAGTGTACGAGCCATTCATTACCATCATCAGTGACACAAAGCATCTCATACATCTCACCCTTAAATATCACATGAGTCATTCTTCCATGCAATATTGCTTTTTCACTATTTGGTGCAACTATTTCTACATCTTCAGGTCTTATAACTATATCCACTGGTACATTGTTTCCAAATCCAGCATCTATACATCTAAATTTCTTTCCAGAAATTTCTACTACATAGTCTTCTATCATTTTACCATCAACTATATTACTATCACCAATGAATGTAGCAACGAAAGCATTTTCAGGTTCATTGTAAATTTGCTCTGGCGTACCCATTTGTTGAATATAACCTTGGTTCATTACTACTATAGTGTCTGACATAGTAAGAGCTTCTTCTTGGTCATGAGTTACATATATAAATGTGATACCAAGTTCATTCTTTAATCTTATAAGTTCGTATTGCATTTCTTGACGAAGTTTTAAATCCAAAGCACCAAGTGGTTCATCAAGAAGTAAAAGTTTTGGCTCATTAACTATTGCTCTTGCTATAGCAATACGTTGCTGCTGTCCACCTGACAATGCATCTATATCTCTCTTTTCGTATCCCTCAAGATTTACTAATTTGAGTGCATATTTAATCTTCTCATCAATATATTCTTTACTTTTCTTTTTAATCTTTAACCCAAATGCAATATTATCTGCCACATTCATATGTGGAAAAAGTGCATACTTTTGGAATACAGTATTAAGTTGTCTCTTTTCAGGCAAGAGATTGGTTATATCTTTTCCATCAAAAAAAACTTGCCCCTTATCAGGTGTTAAAAATCCGCCAATCATTCTAAGTATAGTCGTCTTACCACAACCTGAAGGTCCAAGTAATGTAACAAAAGAATTCTCTTTGATAGAAAGGTTTAGATCATCTATAACCATTTCCCCATCAAATAATTTTGTGATATTAACTAAATCAATTAATTTGTTTTCCAACTCATATTTACCTCAAAGGGAACATGCGTTCCTTCCTTCATTAAAGTTAGTGAAAATAATTATATAGTATATTTATTTATTTATCAAGTACAAAAAATTCTTGTTTTTCTTGACATTGATAGTAGTGCAAAAGAAATAATAATACATAAGATAATTACAAAAATATATAACAAATTACTTCTCAAGAATCCAGCAAATGAAAATATAGTAAATACCGATACTACAATAGCTATCAGATATGAGACTATTATAGAAGCATTAGCGTCAAAGATTCTACTTGATATAAATACACAAATAGCAGATATTAACGCAGAATAACAAATCATAAATAACAACAGCTTTATTATCCTAAACATACTAAAACCACCAAAATAAAAAGATATGCTAATTATAGGAAATGATGATATCAATAATATAAGCAAGGTTACAGCCCCTCTAATATATATTGCATATACTATATCACTAATATCAATTTTTACTGAAAGTAGATGATCTATAACATTACAAGTATATAGTCTATTTAGCTCTCTCGAAATTAAAAGTGGCGCAAATACACATATTATTATAAATAATGATGCAACTGCCACATTATAAAACAAACTTACTTGGAAATAATCAATTTCACCAGTTATTTTAGCATTGCTAATTATAACATTTGCATATATAAGCACTATAAGAGATAAAGGCACATTTTGTATAATCATGGACAATAAAAGAATTCTTTGTCTAACAAAGTTCTCCTTAAGTCTCTTTAAAATTATTAAAACCTTATTCACCTAATTCTTAATCCTTCCAAATAATTGTTCAAATCTCACTCTCTGCCTCTTAAAGGAATACACCTTTATATCATTGTCTATAAGTTGCTTTAGTATATCGCCTTCAAGTTTACTTCTCTCTCTTCTATATGCTATATCAGATATCATTGAAAACGAAATCTTGCTGTCATCATAAATTATATTTGCAATTTTTTCATTGTCTTTTAAAAGTTCCACCGCTTCCTGAAGTCCACTCAACACTTCTATTTCTATCCTATTACTAAGTTCTGCTTGTTTATATACATCTTCTTTTTTACCATATGCAATTAGTGATCCAGCATCAATTATACCGATATGGGTAGTTATTCCTTCAATATAATTTAAACTTCTTGCTGTAAAAACCAAAGTTTTCTTTCCAACAAATGTTTTAACTAGTTCAAGTAACCTTTCATTAAAATCAGTATTGTCGCTCGAAAACAAATTATCAAATAATATCACTTTAGGATTATTAATTAGCACTCTAATAAAATCAACTAATTTATAATTTTCATTATCCAATATACTTAATGCAGTATACTTATAAGACATGAGCGAAAATTTTTTTAGCATTTCATCTATAAACTTATTTAATTCTTCATCAGAAAACTTATTATATATGCTACCATAAAATTGCAAATACTCTATAACAGAAATATCTTGATCTTTTTCTCTTGTCTCGTGAATCATGTCTATATTAATTTCTTTTAACTCATTAATATCTTTACCATCATATAATATCTCACCATAATAATCCCTATGTATATTGGCCATAAGTTTAAGCAGAGAACTCTTACCAGAGTTTTTATTGCCAAGTATACAAGTTACTGAATTATCTTCAATATTAAATGATATATCATTTAATATATCAATATTTTGAATATTCAATTTTATATTCTTTAATTCTATCATTTTAATCCAATCGCTCTAAATATTGGCAAGCTAATTCTTCTATATAATGGGTCTCTACTTGAAGGGCTAAACTTAATAACTATCTTATTATCATTACTCAAATAATCACGTAAATTGTCACCACTAACTGCAGTGCTTTGCATTGAGTCATATTTATTTGTCTTTAAATTTAAAAGTTCTATCTCCCCATAAAATGGAACATTAAAGTTTAAGTCACCATGATCATAGTTGGATAAAGTTTCAAAATAAACTTTAGTTATGTTATAACTAGGATTAAATGTATATTCATTAATTACATCTACATCTCCACTTATAGTATTGGTCTCGTAATCATAATATCCATCTATATTGTTTACATTATTTTCCAAAGAACAGATGTCTTCCATTTCAAATTCAAGGTCTTTATTTATCTTAGTAACAAGTAATGTCCTACCATATACATCTCCTACATCTGTAGAGTTGATATCCATAGTTCCATTATTGTCAATAAAACCAAGTAATAAACCATAGTCATAGTACCCTGACACATTTTCATCGAGATAATACTTAATTATATTCTTATTTATATCTTCAGATATCATATCAGAAAGCATTGAATTATTTGCAAGTGGTGCACCAATATCCTTTGCTCTAGAAAGCAATATACTATGATTTGATTCTATATCACCTATATTAAGCACTTTACCATGTAAAAGAACAAAGGCATTCTTTATGGCTATATTCATATTATTAGATATTCTACCAGTCACCTCTCCATCAAAACGTCTGTAAGAACAAGTAACATTATAAACATCATTTAAGTAATTACTATTCTCATATAAAAACAAATTTGAATCAAAGTTTTTAGCATTTTCAACTGTTACTATCTTTCTTTCTGCATCTTCAGTAAATGTAGTAGTTTTTATTTCATTCATATTTATAAAATCAAAACTGACTATTGGTTCTTTATTATTTCTAAGTATCGGGCTAAGTCTCACTTCCTTACTCGTATCAAATTCATAACCGCCACTTTCACTAGTTCTAAAATTAAGGAAGGCCATTTCTCTTGCATTTGCATCTTTTATGTTAACTATACTTAGATATGTAAGGAAGGTATTCTTTTTCATCACTGAATACCCTATAGAGAACATTACAAATGTATATATCAATGAGAATATCAAAGCATACTTTCCATATCTCTCTCTCTTATTCACATTCCTTAAAAATACATATATTATTATAGTTATAAACAATATATAAAAAACAAGTAAAGCAGTAATAACGAATATATCAGGCAATTTTTCCTTGTCAATCATATGAATTATGTTGCTGATATTATAATAGTCATTATTTAATATTGAATTGAATGAATTTGTGTATTTAATGATTCTATTTTTATCGAAACACATATCAAAGAAATTTAAAAACTCTTTACCGCTTTCTTTACTATATGACAAACTTTTAAAGCTATATGGAGTACATACAACTATACCCTCTTCGATCTTAAGAAGCTCAATATCAGTGCCATCATCAAATGTTTCAATTATTCTTGAACCTTTTAAATTAAAGTTCATTCTATTTAATGTTCTGCGTATATTCCCTTCTACATAGCTATCCAAAAAATTAGGTACAGTGCCAGTGCCATACTCTGTGCCAATACCTATGATAAGTGCCTTTCCACTATATACAAACTTATATATAGCATCTTCAATTTTTTCATCAAAGTCTGACAAATTTACATCATTGATAAGTAACACATCAAGCAAATTTAAAATGCTTTCATTTCTCAATATATCATCTTCACTAACTCTCACAAGTTTAGTCTGAATAGTTGTATTTGTGATTACTAAATTGTCAATATATGACAAAGTATTAAAATCCGAAGTCAATGCTCCAATTATCAGTCTATCACTATAATACGACAAATCTATATTTATTCTTTCATTACTAACTATCTCTTCTTTTTTATTAAATATATTAATTAATATGGCACTTGATTTATTTGAGATAGAAATATCTCTATTGTAAGTACTAGTTGTTTTTGCAGGTATATTTAGGTCTATCCTATAGATAAACGTAGATTGATTATTTTCAAACACATTTAATGTCATGTATCCTACAAAGTCCTGTCCATCACGATTTTCAACAACTAATTCTACAGGGAAGTTTTGACCACTCTTTGCTATATTTTGAATACCATAAGAAATACTCACATCCACATTTTCAGCATAGACATTTGTCATAAGTAAAAATACACTTGCTATAATAACTATAACAAATGTAAGTTTAGACCTAAGTTTTAAAAACACTTTACTCATTAGTTTTAAACTTTACTTTAAACTCTGTGCCCTCTGTGTCTGACTTAACTGTGATTTCTCCACCATGAAGTTCAACTATACTTTTTGCAATTGCAAGTCCAAGACCAGTACCACCAGTCTCACTAGTTCTTGAATTATCCACTCTATAGAACTTATCAAAAATCTTTTTCAATGCATTTTCTGGTATTAACTTTCCAAAATTGATTACACTGACTTCCACATTTTCAAGTGATGGGTTATTTTTAATTTTGATTATGATGTTCTTGCCATCTTTTCCATATTTGATAGCGTTATTGATTAAGTTTTCAAATAATCTTACTATAAGCTTTGGATCAAGGTTTAGTATTAAAGAATTGATATTGCTCTGTATACTGCAATCAAGCGAATTATTTTCAAAAAGTGGATACAATTCTGACACGAGCTGATTTAACAATTCAACTAAGTCTATCCTTTCTTTATGCACTGCCAACTCATCGCCATAAGTCATCTTGGTAAATGAGAACAAATC
Organism: uncultured Eubacteriales bacterium; assembly: GCA_900313535.1. Classification (GTDB taxonomy): domain Bacteria; phylum Bacillota; class Clostridia; order Lachnospirales; family Lachnospiraceae; genus UBA3633. Next base: position 15,285 of record OMRR01000047.1, on the reverse strand, counting down.
CTCTATCAATACCTCAAGTTTTTTTGATTTTTCAAATGCTATGCCAAGATAATCTTTTTTCTTTTCTTCAGTAAGATTTTTATTATTAACCAATATATCAAGATAACCAATAATTGATGTGAGCGGAGTTCTCAAATCATGGGCAATATTAGTGATAAGCTCATTCTTGGTCTTTTCGCTTTCCTTCTCACTAACAATCAATTTATTAATTGTATCTTGCATTATATTGATATTAAATGCCATAAGCGACAACTCATCATCACCTTTTGATTCAAGTTTTGTAGTAAGATCGCCCTTTGACATTCTCTCTATGCCAAGATATATTTCCTCTATATAATTATTTCTTTTTCTTTCAAGAAATATAAAAGTGAGAGCGAAAGCAACTATACCAAGTAATAAAAACAATATAAGTGAATAGAGATTGATATTCTCTTTATTATCTTCAAGTATAATTGTGTTATATACTAAAAATGAGGTAAATGCGAATAATATTATACTCGCACTTGCCACATTTAATACAAATCTACTATAATAATTTTTGAAAAGTCTATTTTTCAATCTTGTAGCCTACTCCCCATACAGTAGTTATAATCTTTTCCTCTCTTGTCTCCTCTTTCAATTTATTTCTAAGTCTTCTTATGTGCACCATTACATTGTTTGTAGCATCAAAGTTCTTCTCTTTCCACACATTTTCAAATATTTCTTCAGTAGAGAATACCTTATTTGCATTCTTTGCAAGTAAATACAATATATCAAATTCAATCTTAGTTAGTTTAATTTGCTCATCTTCAACTTTCACTTCATGAGTGACTTTATTGATGTAAAGGTTTCTTATTCGAAGTTCATCAGGCTCTTCAACTTCAACCTTATTTGGATTTAAAACTGTAAATCTTCTAAGTTGTGCCTTTACTCTTGCTATAAGTTCAAGTGGTTTAATTGGCTTAGTTACATAGTCATCTGCACCCAATGTAAGCCCCTCAACCTTATCCTTTTCACTTGTCTTAGCAGTAACCATTATAACTGGAACATTATGTTTTTCTCTTATTTTCTTCAATGTCTCCTTGCCATCCATTTTAGGCATCATCACATCAAGAAGCACTAAGTCAAAATGATTTTCGTCCAAAAGTTTGATCGCTTCAATACCATTCTTTGCCTTAGTCACATTATAATCCTGACTCATTAAATGAATCTCAATCAATTCAGCGATTTCTTTCTCATCATCAACAACTAAGATATTCTTTTTTTCTAAATTCTCTGCCATTGTTTATCCTCCAATAACAAGTTTTTGATTATATTTTGATAATAATTTCCTATATCATTTCTATTTGTTTCTTCTATACTACTATATTTTATTGGCTCGCCAACATTTATGTATATATCGGCAGGTTTCAAAAATGGTTTCTGATTTTCAAAGACTTTTTCTGTATTTCTAAATGCGACTGGCAGTATATAAGAATCAGTTTTTTCTGCAATTTTAAATGCACCAGCCTTAAACTCTAAAAGCTCTGTAGGGTCTTCTCTCTTACTTCTTGTGCCTTCAGGGAACACCCACATAGATATACCATCATTAATATTTTGAATTGAGTTTAGAATCATTCTAACCCCATCCCTCAAATTATTTCTATCTAAAAACACACAGTGTATTTTTTTCATCCAATAAGATAATACAGGTATTTTACCAAGATTGTCTTTTGCTACTATACCTACATACCTATTGAATATTTGGTATCCACTAATTATATCAAAAAATCCTCTATGATTAGAAACTATAAAATACGCTTTTTCATTTGAAAGTTTATCTATATTTTCTAATCCCGATACATATACTCTTGCACCAGATACAAATAGTAAAAACTTAAAAACACTTAAAGCAACATTTGAAGCATGTTTTCTAATCTTTACATCGTCTTTAGCATTAAGTAATTTTGATATTAAAAAGTCAAATAAAGTATAAATGCTTATGAAAGGTATATATAATATTATAATTAAAAGTCTTATCATGCCTATAACACATCCGAAAAATGAATCTTTAGTTTATTAAACACTCTACTGCCAAAAGCAAATATAATTATAGTTATAGCCCAGTAATATATAGTCAAAAATTTAAAATCATTTAATTCGCCACCTATCATAGCAAATCTATAGCCCTTTACTATATAATAAATTGGATTAAGTTTTAACAATTTACATACAAGCAAAGCCCTATCTATAAATAATGACTCATCATACATTATTGGCGCCATCCATATGCCAAATTGTATAAGTATAGTAACTATCTGTGCCATATCCTTAAAGAATACATTGATTGAACTTGTAAGATATATTATACCAAGTGCCAATACTGAAATTGCAAATGAAAAATATATGATCCATAATATATTTATAGTCATATTTACTTTGGCAATTATAAATACTATAAACATTATGATTACAAAACACACATGACTAAAGAAAACTGATAATAATTTTACAGCTGGAAGCATAGACACATTAAATACCACCTTCTTTACAAGAAAGTTGTATTCATACAATACTCCTGTGCCTTGAATTAAAGCATCCTGAAAATAAAACCATGGGATAATTCCCGGTATAAGCCAAAGCACATATGGTATGCCAGGGACCGGTGGTGTAGTTTTAAACCCTACTTGGAATATAAGCGTATAAACAAGTATAGTAGCGAGTGGTTGTACAAACATCCATACTATACCAAAATACGAGCCTACAAATCTCTTCTTAAAGTCAGATTTGGCAAGGCTTAAGATCATTCCAAAATTTTTAATTAAATCCAAAATCACTTTTTATACTTCCCTTTTGTAAAATAATCTTTATTACTTGAATATTCTATACATTTATCAATTGTAAGAGTTTTATATTTCCTACCCAATTTAAATCCTCTATATCTATAGAAGCACTCGATAACAAAACTACACATAGAGATAAATCTCAATCTACAAAGAAGTTTAAGCATCACATATTTTAAAAGTTTAAAACCTTCATTCGTAGATGGCAGTTTATCAAATATTTCTTTTTTGTCATATTGAGATACACCTATGTCAAAGTTTCTACTAAACTGTTCTCTAAAAGAATAATCATGAGAATGATAAACTTTTGCATCGGCAGAATACACCACTCTATAACCATCATTTATTACCTTATATGCATAATACATATCTTCATTTAGTATGATGTTTTCTTCAAAGCCGTCATTCTTTCTAAAAATATCTACATCATACATGGCACACACATTTGAGCAAAAATAATTCTTTATACCTAGTTCACTCTCTTTTTTCTTTTCTTTAACTATATCATAATCTGGATAATTATACTCTCTAACATATTTTTCAACAATTTTGCTACCTTTTTTTGCTATCTGTCTCGCATACACCACTGCTACTTTATAGTCATTATCACTATACTTATCAAAAGCTCTGATCATGTTTTTAGATAACTCTCTATCATAAGGTATAGCATCATCAGTCATAAACAATACATAATCTGATTTTATATATTTTATAGCTATATTTCTTGACCAGCCATGATCAAAATCTTTTTTTTCTATATCAATTTTATAAAGTTTAATATTATTTTTATCTTTGTTATTAATACATTTTTTTAATTCCTCACAATTAGTAATATTTTTTAAGAATATTTCTTTATCAGTATTCACCACTATAATGCTTTGTGGCTTAATCTCTTGTTCAAAAAATTTATTTAAGGAAATTAAAAATTCATCACTTGGAGCATGAGTAAGTATCACAACATCATATTTTTTAACATTCTTTACCATCATTTAGTAAGTGCTTTGACAGCAATAACTCCTACAAATAATAAAAACATACTCACAACGAATGAAATTGCAGCACCTATAATTCCACTGCTTACAACGAATTCTCTTGAAATATAAACTGATAATACAGCTATTATTCCATATATTATGAGCAAATATCTCTGCTTATCTTCAATAATTATAGCGAAATACATTGGAGTACATATAGTATAAAAGCATCCGCCAATTATCACAGTAAGTAGCACTATAAACTCCAGTTTAAATGAATTATATACAATCGCAGTTCCAATTTGAATATATTCACCATTCGTCACTATTCCTATCAAATTAAGGTATATGTTACCAAGCAATATAGTTCCAACTATAAATATTAATGCGATTGCAAGAGAAAGTAAAAAAGTATTAAATAGTATCTTGTTGTACTCAGCCTTATCAGTATGATATGCATTTGATAATGGAGTGAGTAATGGTTTCATAAATAATGTCATCACAAGATATATTACATTAGTTGGCATAAACAATAAATTATAAAATCCACTATAGGCGTTCCCAAGATTTATATCTATGGCGAATTTTGCCTGAGTAAATATAAACATATCAAGAAATGTTATCAAAAATAATGGAAGTGCCTCTATCATTATATTTCTACTTTTATCATTTGCACCATCCAATTTTGCAGTTTTAAAAATGTTTTTACTTCTACTTATATTAAAAAAGTAGAAAAAAACTATCTCAACTACCAATGAAACTATTTCCGACAACAACAAGTTATTAGTTAAGTGCAAAGTGACAATCAATGCTATCAAAAATGCAATGATCCTAAAAAACAAACTTTGACCACACATATATAAGCGATTGACTCTTTGATACTCTGACTCATAACAATCAGATAAACCATCTAAGGTACCATGCATTATAAGCACAAGCAATATCAAAAACTTAAACAAAGTATAATTACCAGTGCCATACATAAACAAAATATATATAGTACCAGCGCATAAAGCAACAATAGAACTTTTAATTGAAAACTTAAGATAATCACTAAAGGAATATCTGTATCTAATATCAACTATATGCATCGGCCTTATGCCAAAATATGCTACTATGTATGCAAGGTGTGCTAATGTAGAAAAGCCAAAACTAAAAATACCGCCTTCAATCTTACCGCACATCCTTATGACTACTACTGACAAAAGTAATGAAATCATTGCATAGGTAACAGTCCCTATAGTATTCCAAAATATATCTCTAAATTTTATGTTATCATTTCTCATTTGATATTCTTTGGGAAATATTTATAATATATGTTTTCAAACTTATCTATCTTGCACTTAATTCCCTTTTGTAAATCTATTTCTCTCCAATATGTTGAATTAGATCGTATATTATATTCACTTTTATACTTAGCATAATTTAAATTAAATTCATCATTCTTCATCGCTCTCAAAACTTCAAGTCTTCTTAATTCTGTTTCAGAGACAAGGTAGTCATTCATACATTTAAAAATATAATAATTATTTCTAAACTTTAAAATTTCGCTTGTCTGGCCATTACTCAAATAAAATAATTCTGGAAATCTTGTCGAAGTTTCATCGCCTCTTTTAATAATCATTTCTATATCTATATCAAGGCTCTTATTCTTGGCATAATAAGAAAAATTTGCACCCTTTACTTTCAGAGCTTCAAAAATTTTCTCTGCTTCTTTCTCATCATCAAGTCTAATGTATTGTACTTTTATAACCTTTGCCTCTGATATGCTAAGTTCCGTGCTTGCATTCTTTGATAAGTTATCAATCACAAGTCTAGATATATGATAATCTTTATATGCATTATATACATCTTTCTCTTCACATTCTATATATTCTAAGTCATTTAGTGTCATAGCGTCATAGTATTCCCTCGCTGCCAAATTAATTTTTTCTTCATCAGCATTACTTACTATTATATTCAAATCATCCGCTACAAGTTTCAAAACCATTATCTCTTCTACAAAACTCTTTGTCACAGACAATATATAGTCCTTAAAAAATGAATTTCCATCTCCGCTCTTTAGATTCCAAAGTTTATCAGTAAATCTATTTTCATACTTATTTTTTTCTTCCGCAACAAAAATCATCGCTTCGCCCTTTGTAAACTCTTCGGCCTTAGCAATCTTTTGATTTTCAAATTCAATGCCTTTGCAAGAAACTAAATACATTGCAAAAATCAAGTATATAATTATTAAAAACTTCTTTCTCATTTATATCGCTATTTAAGTATCAAAATCATAACAATTGATACAACTATACCTACTATCGCTCCAACTAATGCTTGAAAAGGTGTATGCCCCACATATTCTTTCAATTGTTGTTCAAAATCTAACTCCTTAAATGCTTCAGTTTCAAACATAATTGTATTTAACACCTTCGCCTGCTTGCCAGTTTCAAGTCTTACACCCACAGCATCATGTATTACTATAATTGCAAATATTACTGCTATAGCAAATTCAAAACTTTCAGGTCCTGCATAATACAAAAGAGCTATAGCAAGTGCTATAACTGTAGATGTATGTGATGATGGCATACCACCAGCACCCATAACTCTTGATATAGTGAGTTTCTTATTAACTCTTAACTCTACAAGTACCTTAAGTACTCCAGCTACAAACCATGCTATAGCTGCAATTATAAGTACTTTGTTATTAGTCAAATCTATAAAATATTTCATACTACCTCTTCTCTTTAATTGCTGATTCCTTTAATTCTTTTGCATTCGCTAAAACTATATCTGTAAGTTCACCACTTGAACTAATCAGTCTTCCTATCTCTTCTATCATGCCCTTCTCATCAAGTGCATCTATAGTAGTCACAGTTCTATCACTTGATACACCTTTCTTAATCACGAAATGATTATCAGCCATAGCAGCTATCTGTGGTAAATGAGTTATAAGTATTACTTGATGGTTTTTGGCAATTTTATTTAACTTTGATGCAACTTTTGATGCTGTGATACCACTGATTCCTGCATCTATCTCATCAAATATAAGTGTCTCAGTGCCAAAACTTTCAGACAGGACGGTCTTTATAGAAAGCATAATTCTTGATAATTCTCCACCAGATGCTACATCACTAAGCGGTCTCATCTTTTCACCAGTATTTAAAGATATCATAAATGTCACATCATCGAAACCATCTCTTGTAATCTCATTTTTTCTGACAATCTCTATGTCAAATTTAACATCTAAAAATCCAAGGTCCTGTAATTCAGCTACAATCTTTTCTATAAACTCTTTAGAAAACTTTTTCCTAATGTCACTAAGTTCACTACATTCTTTTTCGAGTTTCTTTTTTACTTTATCAACATTTTCTTTAGCTTTTAATTTCTCATTCTCATAATCACTAAGCTTTGCAAGTCTATCCTTCTTAAATTCAAGTTCACTCATTGCCTTATCTACGGAATTATCATACTTAGACAATATGCCTCTAATCAAGTCAAGCCTCTTCTCCATCTCATAGAAATCTTTTTCATTTATATCATAGTCATTCAGTTTCTTATCTAATTCTTTTATCGTATCGCTAACTATTGAGTCACAGTCCATAAGGCTACTATATATGCCGTCCAAAGTCTCGTCATACTTTAAGGCACTTTTTATATCTTTGACAGCATGAGTGATAGTTGATTCCTGCAATGCATTTAAAGCACTAGTCAAATCCTCTATGATATTTTTTGAGTTAGATGCAAGTTTAAACCTATCTGCAAGTTCTTCCTCTTCTCCAACTTTAAGCTTTGCATTTTCAAGTTCTTCAATCTCATATTTCAGTATATCTATCTCTCTTAACCTCATTCGCTCATCAAGATTAAAAGAATCTAATTTATCATTTGCTAACTTTAATTCACTATAATACTTACTAATAGTATTTTTCTTTTCTATGACATCATTACCAATATACTCATCAAGAAATTGTATATGCTTAGCATTCTTTCTAAGTGTCTCTCCATCATGCTGACCATAGATATCAATTAATTTTTCAGTAACTTCTTTGACCTTATTTAATGTGCAAGGCTCATCATTGATTTTTGTTACATTTTTATCTTTGGTTATCTTTCTATATATTATTACCTTACCATCATCTATTGGCACATCCAAATCTTTTATAGCATCTATAGTATCTTTATCCTTTACATCAAAACATATAGAAACTATGGTATCATCTTTTTCATCTCTCATCACATCTTTACTTGCTCTCATACCAAGTGCAAGATTTATAGACCCTATAAGTATAGATTTACCACTACCAGTCTCACCAGTAAGCACATTTAACTTATTTTTGAAATCTATATGTGCTTCTTTAATAAGTGCAAAATTTTTTACAGACAAACTTTCTAGCATTAACTATCCTTTCTCATCAATACTTCTATTTTATTCATAAGTAACATTGCCTTATCATCGCTTTTTGTTGCCACAAAAATAGCATCATCCCCAGCAAGTGACCCAACTATCTCTTCAAGATTTAGTCCATCAAGAGCTGCTGCTGTAGCCATAGCCATGCCAGCCTGAGTTTTAACTATAAGCAAATTCTTCGCCACATCCATTGATTTAATAGTATCGCCTATAATTCTCACATATTTCTCAGAAAAGTTATTTACATTATCGACAACTGCATATTTAAACTTTCCATTGCTCTTAACTTTAACAAGATTGAGTTTCTGAATATCACGTGACACAGTTGCCTGAGTAACTTCAAAACCAAGTTCTGATAATTTATATGCAAGTTCACTTTGATTTTCTATCTCGTTATTTCTTATTAAGTCAATTATCGCTTCATGTCTTCCTTTTTTCATAGCATAACCCCTTTATATAGCTTTGATTTTGTTCTTTATATTTACTAAGAAACTATTTTCTTCAAATATTATATATTTAACTGTCTTTTTAAGTCTTGATAATTTAATAATATCTTTCTCTTTTAGTTCAAACTCTATCCTTCCATCTATATCAACTATCTGTCCATCCCTTTGAATCTCTATATATAAATCTTCGTTACCACTTATTACTATACTTCTCTGGTTTAAGGTGTGTGGATAAATAGCAGTGATTATAAAGCAATTAACATCTGGCGATACTATCGGTCCACCCATAGACAATGAATGTGCTGTAGATCCAGTAGGTGTAGCAACTATAATTCCATCAGAACTATATTCGGTAAATAATTTCTTTTCCTTACCAACAAGTAATTTATACTTGCCCATCTTACATATATTGATAGATGTAATAGTTGCTTCGTTCACTGCATAAGAATTAAATACCTTTTTATTGCCTCTTACAATCTCTACATCAAGCATACTTCTTTCTTCGCAAAGATATTTATTCTTTATTATATTCTGTATGGCTAGCTTAGCATTCTTCAAATCATTTATCACAGTTAAGAAACCTATATTGCCAGCATTTATGCCAAGTATTGGTATATCAAGTTTCCTTGCGATCCTTGCAGATTTTAGTATAGTACCATCTCCACCATAAGATATAAGTATGTCAAAACTATTTTTCAAATTCTTTTTGTGTATTTCATCATAAAAAGCATCTACTTCATCAAAAGGTATCACTTCATATTTTACATTTTCATCATCGAGTATTTTTAAAAATGTTTTTACACTTGCTTTATTACTTATATTATTTTTTGGAATTACTAATGCTTTCATAAATCCTCTTAATCTATAACTTTTCATGAGATACATTTACAACACTTTCTATGCACTTATCAACATCATCAATGTCACTGTCACATTTACTCTTTCCAATATACAAAAGATACTCAATATTTCCGGCAGGTCCTTTAATCGGTGAATAATCAAGTCTTTTAATTGTGAAAGCGTTTTCAGTGCAAAAACTAATTACAGACTTAATTACTTCTATATGAACCTTGCTGTCTTTTACAACACCATTTTTTTCTACAAGTTCTTTTCCAGCTTCAAATTGTGGCTTTATAAGTAATACTGATGTCCCATTTATATCAAGTAAATCTTTAATAACAGGTATAATTTTTGTAAGAGATATAAAACTAACATCTACAGATATAAAATCAATTTTAAAATCACCAATATCTTCTCTCTTTAAGTATCTTGCATTTGTATTTTCCATGACTACTACTTTGTCATTAACTCTTAATCTGTAGTCAAGTTGATTAGTGCCACAATCAACTGCAAATACTTTGTTTGCACCATTTTGAAGCATCACATCAGTAAAACCACCCGTTGAAGAACCTATATCAATACATGTCTTATCTTTCAAATCTATATTAAATATGTTTACAGCCTTCTCAAGCTTAAGTCCGCCTCTACTGACATACTTAAGTTTTTCTCCACGACATTCTACATTTGCATCAGACTTTATCATAGTGCCAGGCTTGTCTTCTTTCTGATTATTTACAAAGACTGTGCCCTCCATGATTGCAATCCTTGCTTTCTCACGAGTTTCAAAATAATCATTCTCTACAAGATATACATCTAATCTAATTTTTTTTGCTTTAGTATCCAACACTCTCTCTAAATTCTTTTTAATATGCTATCACTATCTATACCTAGTGCCTCACGCAACTTACTTACATTTCCATGTTCTACATACGCATCAGGCAATGTAATCAATGTTACTTTTATATTATAGTTCTTATCATGCACATAATCCTCTATCTCTTGTCCCATACCACCATTAAGTACACCCTCTTCCATAACAACTAACTCTGATATATTTGAATTACACATTTTATCAATCATGCTTAAATCAATTGGCTTAGCAAATCTTGCATTTACAACCATAGCATCTACACCATTTGATTTTAATTTTTCTCTAATATGTATGGCTGTAGATACCATTGACCCAAGCGCAAAAATTCCTATGTCTTTCCCATCATATAATATTTCTGACTTACCCAATACGATTTCATCATTTTTATCATGCAATTCAGAGTATGCAACTCCTCTTGGGTATCTAATTGCAACTGGCCCATCAATTTTATATATAGCGTATTCAAGCATCATTTCAAGTTCTAAATCATTTTTAGGAGCCATGATTGTCATATTTGGTATAAGTCTAAGATATGAAATATCAAATATTCCTTGATGCGTTTCTCCATCAGCACCAACAAGTCCTGCTCTATCTATAGCAAATACCACATGCTGATTTTGTAAGCAAACATCGTGAATAATTTGATCAAAGGCTCTCTGAAGAAATGATGAATATACACACACTATAGGTACTATGCCATTAAGTGCTATGCCAGCTGCAAATGTAACAGCATGTTGCTCACATATTCCTACGTCAAAAAATCTATCTGGATATATTTCAGAAAACTCTTTTAAACCTGTACCATCTGACATCGCTGCAGTTATAGCCACTATCTTATCATCATTTTTAGCTAGAGAAATTAATTTTTCTGAAAATACTTTTGTATATGACTTGCCCTCTGATTTACTAATTACTTTACCACTTTCTTTTTCAAATGGCCCTACACCGTGATAATATGTTGGATTATCTTCTGCAGGTTTATAGCCCTTTCCTTTTTTTGTTTTTACATGTATTACTATTGGCTCATCAGAATTTTTGGCCTTTTCTATCGCATCATGCATTTGTTTTATATTATGGCCATCTATAGGTCCTACATAATTTATATTTAGGTTTTCAAAGAACATTCCTTCAGAGGCTATAATTTGTTTAAATATATTTATTGCAGTAACCAGTACTTTCTTTATAATTCTACCAAATGCATTGCTCTCAAGTTTACTTTTTAAATTCTTTTTTAATTCACTATATCTAGTTGAAGAACGAACTCCAAGTAATGCTTTATTTAATCCACCATTGCTTTTAGATATAGACATTTCATTGTCATTTAATATAATTATATAGTTACTTTTTAGATTGCTTACATTATTGAGTGCCTCAAATGCCATACCACCAGTCAATGCACCATCGCCTATCACAATAACTATCTTATAATCATCTTTATTTAAATCTCTTGCTACACACATACCAAGCCCAGCTGATATGGAAGTAGAACTGTGACCTGTATCAAATGAATCATAAGGGCTCTCTTTTCTCTTTGGGAAACCACTTATGCCGCCAAAACTTCTAAGTTCACTAAATGCCTCTCTTCTATCTGTAAGAATCTTATATGCATATGACTGATGTCCCACATCCCATATAATCTTATCCTTTGGGAAATCGAAAGATACTATAAGTGCTATAGTAAGTTCTACAACCCCAAGACTTGAAGCGAGATGTCCACCATTTTTACTTGTGCTATCAATGATCACATCTCTGACATCTTTCGCCAAATCATTTAACTCTTCATATGATAATTTTTTTATATCATCTATAGAAGTTATATTTTCTAATATTTTTTTAACAGTAGACATTATTTTTCTCTCGACATTAGATAATTAACTAATTCTTTAAATACCAAAGATTCTTTCTTATTCTTATCACTTGTTATCTTATCAATCATACTTAAACTTTTACTATATAGATATTCAAGTCTCTCCTTTGACTCCTTTATACCTACTTTTTCAACATATGTAACTTTGTTGTTGTTTTTATCAGAATCAACTGACTTGCCAATCTTTTCAGTAGTGCTTTCTACTTCAAGTAAATCATCTTTAATCTGATATGCTTCGCCAAGGCATAAACCAATCTGCTCAATATACTTTAAAGTCTCACCATGCATCATAGCCATATTTGCACCTATAAGCATGCTTGCTACAAGTAAGGCAGTTGTCTTCTTGTCATACATATAACAAATATCATCAAGTGTAAGTTTTGTATTGCCAGTATTCATAACATCAAACACTTGTCCAGATATCATCCCTTCAAGCCCGGCCATTCTCATAAGCACTACGGCAGAAGACACCATGTAACTGCCGAGTTCGGTATACATAAGTTCAAATATTATATCCATCAATACACTTGAAGCCTGCATAAATAATGCATCACCAACAAGCACAGCTATATCTTCACCATATTTTTTCCATACTGTTGGTTTGCCTCTTCTCAATTCATCATTATCCATACATGGTAAGTCATCGTGTACAAGTGAAAAAGTATGTATCAATTCCATTGCTACCATAAGTGGTGATAATAACAAAAAGTCTTCGCCCTTGCAAAAATTATAAGTCACTAACATCAAAAATGGTCTCATTCTTTTACCACTTGATAGCATAGCATAGTCAAGTGCTTCCTTAAACTTTGAAACCCTCTTGTCATCAAACTTAGTTAGATCCTTATAGACAGCATCAAAGAAAATATTAAAATGAAACATCACTTCTTCAAGTTTTATCTCTTTTTTATTTTCCTTATCTAAAAGATATTCTTGATAATCATAAAAAATAGATTGGAACTTATCCAAAGCCTTATTGCTCTCCAAATAATAAGCCTGTCTGCCTTCAGTGACAAGTGTACTCACATTTGGAAATTTCTTGTTCATTAACTTCTCTTTTGATTTTTTAAAATCAATTACTTTATTATTCATTAAGTACCTTTAAGTCTTTATCTATCTTATCAATCTTTTTTGATAATTCATTAATAATCTTCACTCCATCTTCATAGAGTTTAAGACCTTTCTCTATAGAACACTTCTCATCATCCATTTGATCAATTATCTTGTCCAATGTTTTAAATGATTCTTCTATATTTAATTCTTTCTTGTTGTCTTTCTTCATCTTAACCTCTCTCACAAATGCTAAACTTTATAATGATTAATTTACCTTTTCTTTAAACTTATAACCTCTGACTCTATCAATCCATCTTTTAATCTTGATAAAATCCTTTCGCCTTTTTTAATCTGATTTATACTTGTAAGTTTTTTACCTTTGACTGTAGTGGTAACACTTAAGCCTCTGCCAAGTTTATCAAGTATATCTCTACCCTTTAGCATCTCTATATATCTTTCTAGCCTACTTTTTAATCCAGTAAGTCTATTATATATACTTGCATCAAGTAATTCCCTCTCATGCTTTAATCTATCTTTGTATCTTTCAAGTTTTGCCTTAGGGGCAAGTAATGTAATTTGTCTCTTGGCATTTTCAAGTCTGTCCCTTAATGCACCCAACTTTCTTTCCACTAGATCATCTATAGTTAATTTATAATTTTCTAAATCGCTTTCAAACTCTTCATAAGAAAATGTGGCTAATTCTCCTGCTGCTGTAGGTGTAGCCACTCTCACATCAGCTACTAAATCAGAAATCGAATCATTTATCTCATGTCCCACCGCAGAAATGATTGGCGTGCTCGCATTAAATATCGCATACGCAACTCTTTCATCATTAAAGCAGTATAGATCTTCTATAGAACCACCACCACGACCAACTATTATCACATCAAGCCCTAGTTTATCAAGTTTCATAATCCCATCAACTATAGTCTTATACGCATTTTCGCCCTGCACAACTGCAGGATATAAGACTACATTTGCATAAGGGTTCTTATCTTTTATAGTCTTAAATATATCTCTTATCGCAGCACCGTTTTTTGCAGTTACTACGCCTATATTCATCGCATATTTTGGAATGTCTTTCTTATACATCTTATCAAACATTCCAAGTTCATATAACTTCTTTTTTAATTTTTCTAATTCAAGAAAATATTCTCCAAGCCCAGTATTCTCAATCTTGCTAACATATATAGCATAGGTGCCTGCTTTCTCATACACTGCTACCTTTCCAGTCACGGTCACTTGATTGCCATCTGATATGTCATTTACATTTACATCCGCACCACTATAATTCGTAAATACTATACACTGAATAGCTGAGCTCTCATCTTTTAATGAAAAATAGTAATTGCCTCTTGACTCTTTGAAATTTGATATCTCTCCTTTGACAATTACATTTCTAAGTATATTGTCATCAGAAAACATTTCTTTTATATATTTATTTAATTGTGATACTGTTACAGCTTCTCTCATTGACTTTTCTTTTTGTAAACTGTGGCGAGTACTCCATTTACAAACTTATCACTCTTTTCATCCCCATAGACTTTGGCAAGTTCTATAGCTTCATTTATCGCTACAGGTATATCCACTGCTGCATCAAAATACATCTCATATATAGCAAGCCTTATGATAGTTAATTCTGCCTTGCCAACTCTTTTTATATCCCAGCTTTCAAGGTTTTGTGAAATGATACTATCTATCTCACTTGTTCTATCAATAACTTCCTTCACTTTTCTCTTTATGTCTCTTATATTGTCATCCTTAGTAAGAGTCACAGCCAAATCACTTACATTTTGGCCTTCTTTATCATCCTCACTAATTCTAATCTCTGCTATGTTCTTATGAGTTTTTGACACACCTACATAGGTATTTTCATCGTCCTCTTCCTCATAAGGCAGATTAAAAAAGTAATTTAAAAATATCTGATCTAGGTCAGTTTGCATGAAATAATACATGAAAAGTATCTTAAATTTATGATCTCTTATCTCTCTAAATGTCATTTACCTTTGCAACCCTAACTATCACTTCTCTAACATTTAAATC
>OMRR01000015.1 GCA_900313535.1 uncultured Eubacteriales bacterium | reverse complement strand
CCAAATATCTTTGGCAAAAATTCATTATCTATATTAATTTCGCTTACAAACTTATTTGTCATAAAAAATGTGCCCTATCCATAATAAGAATAGGGCAAAAAATTAAAAATTAAATTTCCTCTTGCGTGCTGCTTCAGATTTCTTTTTTCTCTTTACGCTTGGCTTCTCATAGAACTCTCTCTTTCTGATTTCTTGTTGAATGCCGGCTTTAGCGCAATTTCTCTTAAATCTTCTTAAAGCATTATCTAAAGTCTCATTTTCTTTAACTACTACGCTTGACAAATTACTCACTCCCTTCTTTAGCCTTATTATTATATCAAAAATCAAATACTTTGTAAATGATTGATTTTTTAAAATTTTACTTGCATCATCACTCTGATTCCATCATCCATACTTGTAATTCCAGTACCATCAGGCTTTACTTCGCCAGTTTCTGATACAAATGACTGATAATAATCAGCATATACATCGCCATACCATATCCGATGCCCACTAAGCCCCGTAGTTCTCAAAAAGTAATTACATGCCATCTTGTCCTTCCCTTCACCGCCAATCACTCTTACTCCCCTTGCAACTGCGTAACTCGTAGCATAACAAACTCGATTTTTATTTGGTTTTAATAATTCTTCTATCTTTGCTTCATTTACCATATATGGATTTGAAAAGAAAAAATACATCTCATCCAAACCTGGCAAATATAGAAAATCTGTAGTTGGGCTACCGCTATCCTCCCCATTATAAAAATTAGGAGAGTTTTCTAAACGTGTTGGAACTATGCAACTAAGTTCTTCATCGTTAAACATCGAAAGCATCATATCGTTGTTCATATGTGCCCTTAGTGAACAATTTTCCCACCTAACATTTTCATGAAAGCCATTTATACTATAGCAGTCTAGGGCATAGCTTGATATCAAAACCGCAGAACAATTTTTATCATCATATGCAAGCACTATCCACTCTATATCTTCTAAGCCATTTTCAAGAATATTATCTTGCTCATACTTGCCAAATATTATAGAGCCACCAACACCAGCATTCATAATTTGATTTCCCAAGTAATACTGAATATATGTCTTTTCATGAAGTAGAAATGGTTTGCTGTTATCAATAATATTTGAACTTGCATAAGTAAATATAGAATTAAGTATCACAATAAGTATGATAAGTAATTTAGTTTTGAATTTCCTATGCATTACTTACGAAGTTCTATACCGAGATCTGATAAACCATTAATTATCTTTTTTATAACTCCATCAATCTCTTCTGTAGTTAAGCTATGGTCTTTTGATTCAAATGACAAGTTATATGCTATAGACTTAAAACCAGTTGCCACTTGTTCACCCTCGTAGATATCAAACAATTCAAAACTTTCAAGTAACTTTCCACCTCTCTCAGTGAAAATCTTTTCAATCTTATCTACAGTTATTTCTTTTGGCACTGTCATTGATAAGTCTCTCTCTGATTTAGGGAATTTACTTATCTCAGAATACTTGCATACGAAATCTGATTTTTCTACTATAGACGGAATGTCAAATTGTGCTATGTATACCTTAGTGCCTATCTCATAATTCTTAGCGACTATCTCGTGTACTTCACCAACATATCCAACTTTCATGTCATCTATAAATATATCCGCAGTTCTACCAGGATGCATATATTCTATATTTTCATTTTTTACAAAAGAAACCTTACCTGCTACATGTGATTTCTGCAAAAACTCTTCTGCATATCCTTTAAATACATAAAAGTTAAGTTCCTTGCCATATCCACCAAGTATATAAGTCTTTCTCTCATCTGGCAATACATTTATATCTTTATCAAGTGGTAAATATACATTTGCAAGTTCAAATAACTTTGCAGTTTTAGTCCTTCTATTGAAGTTAGTTGATAGAGATTTTAATATACCATTGACAAGTTGGGTTCTCATTACTTGGAACTCTTCACCAAGTGGGTTCAATATAGTTATATAATTTCTTTCCTTTGCATCTTCCTTATATCTTAGCATGTCATAAACTTTTTTGGATTCAAAAGAATAATTCATAGCCTCACTGAAGCCATTGAAAATTGCTATATCTAAAGCATTGGTCTCTATAATCTCTTGTTTTGTAAGTGGCAATGGTGATAATTTTAATTTTGGTATAGTTTCTCCTGCCTTATCATAGCCATAGAATCTCATTACTTCTTCAGCAATGTCAGCATAATTATTTATATCTTTTCTTATAGTAGGTACATTGATAGTTAATTTGTCTCCACTGATAGTTGTAGTTAAATCAATCTTATCAAGTATTTCTTTCATAGCCTCGGCTTTTATATCAGTGCCAAGTAAACTATTGACTTTTGAAACTGATACCTCTATGTTTTTATTTTTAACCTCATTTGGATAAACATATATAAAATCTTCACATATCTCTCCACACTTTAAGTCTTCAATAAGTGAACATGCTCTATTGATTGCCTTTATAGCATTATTTGGGTCAAGACCTTTTTCAAAAAGATTTGATGCTTCAGTTCTTAAGCCAAGTTTCTTTGCACTAAGTCTTACATTAGTTCCATCAAAGTTTGCAGCTTCAAATAATAAATTCTTACATGAATCTGTAATCATTGAGTTTTCACCACCCATGATACCTGCAATTCCTATAGCGCCTTCGCCATCACAAATTGTAAGCATGGTGTCATCAAGTTCTCTAACCTGACCATCAAGTGTAGTAAACTTATCACCTTTTGATGCTCTCTTTACTACAATTTTCTTTCCGCGAATTGTATCATAGTCATAGGCATGCATAGGTTGACCATATTCCATCATAACAAAATTAGTGATGTCAACTATATTGTTGATTGGTCTTATGCCCACTGCACGAAGACAATCCTTAAGCCACTCTGGTGACTCCTCAACTTTTATATTTTTCACAAATCTTGTAGAAAATAGAGGACATAAATCCTTGTCCTTAACTTCTACATCTATATACTTATTATCTTTGAATGAAGTAGCAAATGTAGTTTTTGGCTCTGTGAACTTTTTATTGAATGTTGCTGCTACTTCCTTAGCAATTCCTATAACACTATAACAATCTATACGATTTGATGTGATCTCAAAATCATATAATGTATCATCAAGATTTAACACCTTTATCGCATCATCACCTGCTTTGCAGTTTATATTGGACATATCAAAGATTCCGTTGCTACCACCATATAAGTCTGCTGGTCTGCCAAGTTCATCTATAGAACAAAGCATACCATGAGATTCTACGCCACGAAGCTTGCCTTCTTTTATAACTATGCCATCAGGATATTCATTATTCTCATGTGCTGATGCAGCAACCTTGCCACCAACAAGCACTGCTGGACAAAGCATACCTTCGTATACATTTGGTGCTCCTGTGACTATCTGTATAGTTTCTTTACCAGTATAAGCTTTACATATAAATAACTTATCAGCATCTGGATGCTTCTCTACCTTTTCAAGTTTTACTACTACTATCTTCTCTAGATTTTTATCAAGTCTCTCATATGTCTCAATTTTAGTACCAGTCAAAGTGATAGCCTCAGCAAACTCCTTGCCACTGACATCTAAATCTTTTACATAATATTTTAAAAATTTATCTGATGTTTTCATAAACTCACCTACTAATCAAACTGATTTAAGAAACGCACATCATTTTCATAAAGCAATCTCATATCATCTATCTCATATTTAAGAAGTGCAAGTCTTTCTATGCCCATTCCAAATGCGAAGCCTTGACATTTGTCCTTATCAAGTCCGCATAACTCATATACCCTTGGGTTTACCATTCCACAACCTAAGATTTCTATCCAGCCTTCATTTTTGCAAAATCTACAACCCTTGCCACCGCATTTGAAACAACTTACATCCATCTCAGCACTTGGCTCAGTGAATGGGAAATGGTGTGGTCTAAATCTTGTCTTTATATCTTCTCCAAAAAATGCTTTTGCAAACATAGTAAGTGTACCTTTTAAATCAGTAAAAGATATGTCGTTATCAACAACTAAACCTTCTATCTGATGGAATGTTGGAGAGTGAGTGGCATCAACAGAATCAGAACGGAACACTCTACCTGCAGAAATCATACATATAGGGAGTTTTCCTTTTTCCATGACTCTTGCCTGCACAGGACTTGTCTGAGTTCTAAGTAAAACCTTGTCATTGATATAGAAGGTATCCTGCTCATCACGTGCTGGATGTCCTTTCTCTATATTTAATTTTTCAAAATTATACTCGTCATACTCGACCTCTGGACCAGTAACTACTACATAGCCCATCTTTTCAAATATATTTTTTACATCATTGAAAACTATAGTACATGGATGGAAATGTCCAATGCCAACTTTCTTAGATGGCAAAGATACATCTATAGATTCAAGTTTTAACTTCTCATTTAAAATTGCCTCATTAAACTTTGTTTGTTTATCTTTGATTAAGTTTTCTATAGACTCTCTCGCATCATTAACTACTTTGCCAAGAGTTTTCCTTTCCTCAGCAGCCATATCTTTAAAACTTTGCATTATAGCTGTGATCTCACCCTTCTTGCCAAAATAATTAACTCTAATGTCATCTAAGTCTTTTAATGATTTGGCATTTTTTATACCTTCAATTGCTTTACTTTTTAATTCATCAATATTAATCATATTAACCTACACTTATAAATTAAGGCGGATGATATCCGCCCATAAATTGGGCTCGTACAACTCGCCCCTACGATTAGCAAAATTACTTCGCCCTATAATTATTTTAAGTTTTGCTTTGCAGTCTCTGCAAGTTTAGCAAATACTTTCTCGTCTGATACTGCAAGTTCAGCCAACATCTTTCTATTCAATACTATATTAGCTTTCTTTAAGCCAAACATAAACTTACTATATGATATATCATTAAGTCTACATGCTGCATTAATTCTTGTAATCCACAATTCTCTGAATTGTCTCTTTCTCTCTTTTCTACCTCTATAGCTTTCAGTAAGTGCTCTCATTACACTTTGCTTAGCTACTCTATATTGTTTAGATCTTGAACCTCTAAAGCCTTTTGCAAGCTTCAATACTTTTTTATGTTTTCTCTTAGCGTTCATTCCGCCTTTTACTCTTGCCATATTATTCTCCTCCTTTTACTAATATCCCATATTATAAATATGGCATTATTTTCTTCATTGTCTTTACATTTGTCTTATCAACAACTACATCTTTTCTAAGATTTCTTTTTCTCTTTGTAGTCTTCTTATTAAGGATGTGTGACTTGTTAGCTTTCATTCTTACAAGTTTTCCTGTCCCTGTTTTCTTAAATCTCTTTGCAGCTGACTTACTAGTCTTAACTTTGTACTTCTTCATAATTGCCTCCCATTACTTTTTAGGTGTCAAAACAACACTCATATTTCTTCCCTCTGCCTTAGCAGGTTTTTCTATAGTAGAGCAGTCAGAAAGTGCATTTGCAAAATCTGTAAGTACATGTTCTGACTCCTTCATGTGTGCCATTTCTCTTCCTCTAAATCTAAGTGTAACTTTTAATTTATGTCCATTTGTCAAAAATTTTCTACCAGCATTTATTTTAGTGTTTAAATCATTGGTATCAATATTTGGTGTCATTCTTATCTCTTTAAGTTCTACTTGCTTTTGATTCTTTTTTGCTTCTTTCTCTTTCTTTAAAAGTTCGTAACGATATTTCCCAAAGTCTATAATCTTACAAACTGGTGGATTGGCATTTGGAGAGATCTTCACTAAATCAAGTTCCATCTCTGCTGCCTTATTGTATGCTTCTCTACTTGACATTATACCAAGTTGCTCACCATCTGGTCCTATAACTCTTACTTCAGGATCTCTAATCCTATCGTTAATTTGTATATCTTTCTCGTTAATAAACTTCACCCTTCCTTTCTTAAAAAGCCTAAACGGCAAAAAAATAGTGGACATAAAGATGACCACCAATATCAAAACTATGTTACCAAAGTCGCCTATGCTTCTTGGTGAGATGTGGACATCTTCTTTTAACATGCTTATTTTACTAAAAAAACAACGGAATGTCAAGGGTAAAGTTCGCCTCTTATTTTTATAAAGTCCTTATTTGTTGCTACTTTTTTAAATAAATATTGCAAAAATTAAAAAGGCGGAGAAAACTCTCCGCCCTGATTGTTACTTAAAAATGTTTATCTCCGTCCCCTT
>OMRR01000008.1 GCA_900313535.1 uncultured Eubacteriales bacterium | reverse complement strand
TATAGGATAATTCTTTTCAGTTCCCATAAGAGCATACTTAACTTCTCCTCTTTGAACTGCAGCAAGTGCATCATCATAAGTTCCAAATGTCTTCCACTCTACTTGATTTAATGGGTCATCATAGCCTTTTTCCATAAGAGCACCAGGGAATGCAAAATATGATGGATTAATTGCAACCTTCTCACCAACTAAACTCTCAACACCCTTCCACTCAGTTCCCTTTTTTGCGATAACAGGCATAGCACCATTAATCATATGACCACCAAATATAGTAAAATCATTTCCTGCTGCTATTTGTTGAAGTGGGTTAGATGTTCCGGCATTTGAAACTACATCAACTTGGTTTGCTGATAAAAGTCCAAGTGCATTTAAAACTGCTGTAGCAGCTACAGGTTCGATAGTGATACCTTCTTCATCAAAGTAACCTTTCTCAATTGCAATGTTTACAAATACATTTCCACTTGAACCGTAATTCCAACGAACTACAGTGTTTTCTTTTTTTGCTTCTGTCGCAGCGACTGTTGTCTCAGCTAGCTTTACAGCTTCAGTAGTTGACCCATTTCCACATGCTGTAGCAAACATTACTACGCATAAACTTAATGCTAATAATTTTTTCATGTCTTTCTAAAATCTCCTTTAATTATTTTATTATATGCACCTAGATGCTTATAACTATTTTAATGTTAAATCTATTCAACATTTTTCTCGCTTATATCTTTATTTATAATTTGTATTAAATCATTTCTAAGTGTTATCATTTTTTCATTAGTAAATAATTCTTCTCTATTTACTTTTTCACTCGCATCAATCTTTTTATCGCAAATTATATTACTTGGTGACTGACCTAAAACTATAACTCTATTTGCAAGATATATAGCTTCATCAATGTCGTGAGTTATAAATACCACAGTCTTTTTAACTTCACTCTTATTCCATAGCTCTAGTGTAAGATCTTGCAACTTTGCTCTTGTCACAGCGTCTAGTGCCCCAAATGGCTCATCCATCAGCAATACTTTTGGATTTACACTTAAAACCTGTGCTATAGCAACTCTCTGTTGCATGCCACCTGATAGATGCTTTGGCAAAGTGTTATAAACCTTACTATCAAGTCCCACTTTCCTAAGTGACTCAATTGCGATTTCTTTTAATTCTGATTTCTTTTTTTCTTTAAATCTTTCCTTCAAAGCTAATACAATATTTTCGCCTGCAGTCATCCAAGGAAATAAGCCATAGTCTTGAAAAACCACTCCTCTATCAAGGCTTGCAGATTTTATAATTACATCCTCAAAGAATAATTCGCCTTTAGTTGGAAAATTTAAACCCGCAAGAAGTTTAAGTAAAGTACTCTTCCCACATCCTGATTTTCCGAGCACACAAACAAATTCCCCAGAATTGATTTCAGTGCTTATATCATCAAGCACCAACTTATCTGAATTTTGATATGAAAATGAAATATTTTTTAATTTAAAGTCTCTCATGTTTTCTTGTTATACTGTCTACATACTAGTATATCCACCATCAACTGGCAGGCAAACACCTGTCACATAAGTTGACATAGAAGATGCTAAAAACAATGTTGCAGTATCAAGTTCTCCTTCATTACCATATCTTTCAAGTGGTATCATAGTCTTTGCATTTGCTTGGAAAAAATCACTATCGAGAGTTTCTTTAGTAAGTGGAGAATAAAAATAACCTGGACATATTGCATTTACAGTTATATTATATTTTCCCCATTCACTCGCAAGACCTCTTGTCATATTTACCACACCACCTTTAGCCGCATGATAAGGCGAACAAGGTGCAACTTTATTGCCTACTAAGCCATACATTGATGCGATATTTATAATTCTACCGTATTTCTTTGGTATCATTGCTACTTTTGCTACTTGTCTTGCCATTCGAAATGAACCAAACAAATCAATGTTCAATTCATTATAGAATTGATCATCTGTAATATCTTCTGCAGGAGCAACAGCACCCGTCCCAGCATTATTGATAAGAATATCAATTCTGCCAAATTTATCCATTACTTTCTTAACAGTTTCATTTACTTGGTCAGTATTTGTAATATCACAAACTACTCCCATCGCATCTACACCATAGTTTTTCTTTAAATTTTCTGCAACTTCTTCAACAAGATTTTGCCTCCTCGCAAGGGCTACTACATTACAACCCTGATTGGCAAGTGCGTTTGCCATTTGAACTCCAAGTCCAGTTGAGCAACCTGTAACTATAGCAACTTGTCCTTTAAAATCAAAATAACTCTTCATGATAACTTCTATTACCCCTTTCATCCGAATTCTATACCATCAAAAGCACATTCATTGCTTTAAATATAGCTACAGCTTTGTTCCCTTCTTTTATGCCGAGTTCTTCAACTGATTCAAGTGAAAGATTGGCAGTAAATACAAGTCCACCATTTGTTTTAAGTTTAACTATGCAATTTACTGTTCCTTTTTGAATCTCAAATACTGTACCTTCTACTTGGTTTCTTGCACCAATGTTTAATTTTTCATTTGCAAGCATAACTCCCATAGCTTTGATTACTACTTGAACTTCCTTTCCAACTGCAAGTCCAAGTTGCTCTATTGACTCCATAGAACAATTTGAAGAAAGAACTATGCCTTCTCCTACGTCAACTTTTACAATGCCATTTACATTGCCTTTCTTAATCTCTTTTACAGTTCCTTTAATTACATTTCTTGCTCCTATCATAACAATTCTCCTTTCAAAATTATTAAATTTTCCCCAAAAAGATATGTAGCTATGACACCACATATCTCTATATTATTAAGAAATGCAAATACTACTCTTTGGATTTCAAATTGTTTTCTAATTTTATAATCTTAAATATGTATTTTGTTTTTCACTATTTTTTATTATTTGATAAGCAATAAACTTATCATTATACTTATTTGCTTTTTTGAATTCATCATCACCCTTAATTACAAGTGACAATCCACAACCATCAATTATAGAAGATGGTGTTGGGACTACTCTTGCCCGAACTCCTTCTTCTCTAAATTTGTTTAAAAGTTCAATCGCAATATTTGAATTTTCACAATTTAGCAAATAATCCATAATAATTACGGGTTCCTAAAGTTCACCCTACGATGACAACATTCTAACATACGATTACAATGTAATCACTTGGTCAACTCCTACTCCACCTAAAGCTTGATAAACATTTGGAAAACATCCTATACCCGCTGGTGATACTAGTTTCTTGTCAATTTCTCTTAAGATACAACATCTGTCACAAGCCATTAAAAGCATTCCTGTCTTTTCAGCAAGTTTTGACAAACGATTTGCAATGTCATTTCCCTCAACTAACATATAGCAGTTATCAAAGAAAAACATCATACCAACAACCTCTGCAACATGAGTTCCTTTCTCAAGTTGTGGAATAATCATGTTCTCCAAAATCTCTCTTGCGTGTTCTGATTCCATTAAATAAGCTACTTTCATTTCTTTTTTTGTATAGTTTTAAAACTATACTCCTCCTTTTATTTTATTTTTTTAACAACAATCTTCCATGCCTTCACCAAATATATCTATAAGATGCCCATCTTCATACTTATAAATCGCATAGCCAACTTGTCCTTTCTTTTCACCAGTAATCAATACTTCTATAACACCCACCTTATCCATATTAAAAAATTTCATATATTGATTTTCTCTTGGTGCTGGTATTGGTTCTGTTGCAATAAATCCATTTGTAGTATCAAGAAATGCTATAGTTGATATATCATCATTTAATCTTGATATTACAACTAAATCTTTTCTATTATCATCATTTATATCTTCTTCACAAGCAAGTATAATTCTTCTATCAGCAAATTGCTTTTTAAACTCAATTAATAAAATATTATCTTCATTTACAGGCTTTGCAAATGTTTCAGCATTTCTTAAATAATTTTTTGTAGTAGTATTTAAATACTTTCGCAAATAACTTAATGCAACAATTACTGCAATTGCGCCTATGATTATTATTACTCTTTTTACTATTATATTATTCATGAACTTATCAGGCTCCTAAAGTTCGCCACTACGTTTATTTGTTCGCCACTACAATTGTAGGTTCGCCCCTACAATCATAAATTAACCACTACAAAAATATTATTCTATTCTTTTTTAAATATCGATATAATGATACAAGCGAATAAAATATTAAAAGCGCACTGCATGAATACTTAAGCCAGTTTGGAAATTCAATTATGAATTTGTTTGCATAAGATATACTATGATTTATATTGTCATATTTAAGCACTGGTTTAAAGTTTGGCAACAATAGATTAGTAATATATCCAATTATTTCAGATATCAATATTACTGATGTTGCATAAATTATAACTGCTCTTTTGCCGATAAGTTTTCTAATAGATAATAGTTCAGCAATATTTGTAGCACATCCTGCCATAAGAAAAGTTATAGCAACTCCAGGTGCTGCTCCACTTGCTACAATAGCCGCTATAAATGGTATGTGACCAACTGCACAGACATACATAAGACAAGCTACTACTGTTATGCCAAAAAGTGATATTGCTCCGGGGTTTCCAAGGTATCTTTGTATCATCGTTTGTGGCACCACTGAAAATAATATTCCTGCTATAAGCATACCAGAAACTGTAAATTTACTTATAACAACTGACAATTCAAAAAATGACCAATGTAAACCACTTTTAACTTTAAAAAAAACACTTTTCTTCTCTTTTTCTAATTGAATTTGTTTATTTGCATTTTCATAAGCAGGTTTATAATATAATTCTGGTCCAGCAAATTTATTTGCTATAATTCCAATTAAAAATGGTGCTACAAATCCTGTTATAAGATAAATCGTTGCTATCTCTTTTCCAAGTAAGCCATATGAAAGTACTAATGCTATAGGATTTATCATCGGAGATGAAGTCATAAAAGTTAATACTGGTCCCAAGTATGCACCACTATAATACATACTTATACCAAGTGGGATAGTTCCACAACTACATATAGGTATAATCATTCCAATTACAGTTGTTGCTACAATCCCAGATATTTTGGTAGTTCCTATTGCAAATTTTTTCATCTGCTCAATTCCAACAAATTCATGAATCACTCCTGCAATTACAAATGATATTACTATATAACATGAAGCAGAGTTTAAAAAACTCCAAGCAGTAATAAAAACACTATTTAAAAAATCTAAAACTTCATTCATATTAAACCCTATCTATGCTACTTTTGCAGTCTCATTCGCTTTTTCAAATGCTGCCCTTATAGTAGTTTTTGATATATCAGTAATTTTTTCTTTTTCATTAATTACTAATATTGTACTTGATAATGCACCATATTTTGGTATGTAATCAAAATCTTCTCCTGCAACATATATTTTAGTCTCAACATTAGGATAATCTTTCGCAAGTTCTTTTACAAACTCATTATAAATTTGGCAACAAGAACAAGCAATAATAAATTCAATACATGGATGTTTCATATTATTTTCTCCTTTTCATAATACATGCTTCTCCAGCTGTGATATTTTCATTAAATGCAATTCTTACAAGTGATGTAAGTTCAGCAACACATTTTTTAAATTCACTGCTCTCTCTATCTCTTCTTCTAGGTAATTTTATTTTATAATCTGAAACTATATGTCCATGATTATTACCAAGAACTATAACTCTATCACTCATAAACACAGACTCAGACACATCATGTGTAACCATAACAGCAGTTATATTTGCTTCTTGAATCATCTGATCAAGTTCATTCTGTAATATTTCTCTCATCTGAAAATCTATAGCACCGAGTGGTTCATCAAGAAGTAATACTCTTGGGAAACCTGCAAGTGCTCTTGCTACAGCAACTCTTTGCTGCATTCCTCCCGATAACTGAATTGGAAACTTTTTTTCATTTCCATTTAATCGTGCCATATTTATCAAATAATTAACTCTTTGTTCTTTTTCTTCTTTAGACTTATCAAAAAATTTTAACCCATATGCTATATTATCTTTTACTGTCATCCAAGGGAATAAAGCATAATTTTGAAAAACATATCCTCTTTCACTACTTGGTCCTTTAATAGCCTTACCATCAAGATATATCTCACCTGCTGTCGGTTCTAAGAACCCTCCTATCATTGTTAAAAGTGTAGTTTTTCCACATCCAGATGGCCCAAGTAAACAGACAAACTCACCTTCATTTATAGAAAATAATACATCTTTTAAAACAATTTTATCAGGTTCATTATTATTACCTTTATATACCTTTGTTATATTATTAATTTTAAGACACTCCATCTTTATATCTCCATCTAGTAAGACTTTTTTCAATCAATCTCAAAACCTGATCTATAGCAAAACCAATTATTGCCGCCATTATCATGAGAGCATACAATCCAGAAGTGTTGAGCCTGTTTTGTGCTTCCACCATAATAAAACCTATGCCACTTGACGTGGCTATAAACTCCGCTCATATTACACTTTGCCATCCACCACCAATTGCAAGTCTTACGCCTGTCAAAAATGATGGAAATGCTCCAGGTATTATTATGTCTCTAATTATATTAGGTATAGAGGCTCCCATACTTTTAGCAGCATGAACTAAATTTTGGTCAATATTAGCAACACCATCTATGACATTTATCGTAAGTGGAAATACTGCACTCATAAATATCAAAAATATAGTTGGCCCTTCGCCAAGCCCAAACCATATTATTGAAAGTGGCACCCATGTCATTATTGGAATCTGTCTAATAGAATTTATTATAGGTGATAAAGCATTATATACTTTTTTAGAATACCCCATACCTATGCCAATAATTGTTCCTATAATTATTGCATAACCCACACCCATCAATACTCTTTTAAGAGTAATACCAAAATTAGTCATTATTCTTTTGTTAGTCCAGCCAGTTATAAAATTCAATGCCGTTTTCTCAAAATTTGGCAAGATTAATTCACTCTTTATACTTTTAGATGCAAAAAACCAAATTGTACATAAAGCAATTAAAACTATATATCCTAAATATGTATCATTTACAAGTTCTAATCGTCTTGCTTTAACATCCCAAATTTTATTTTTTGAATTTTCCATTTTCTTAATACCGCCTCTTTATCATATAATTGCAAATGCTTTGATATAAAACTGAACAATTCATTTTCATCCGATAACTCTTCAATTCTTTTATTATATAGTTCAACAATTTTCTTTATATTGACACTGTTTTTAACTCTTTTATTTACAACTATTTCTTGAGTTACGTCATCATTAGTCAATGTTATTCCATCATAATCTAGTTGCAAATAAGTACTCATGTCAACATAAGCTGCATCAATTGCATTAGATTTAAGTGCATAACCAAGCGATAATGGACTCATAGGGACAAGTGACACATCTTCACCAAAATAATTGTGTAGAATTTCTCTTTGTTTATCTCTTCTATTCATATAACCTACAATTTTTATTTCAGGTTTTTCTTTATCACTTATCAAAATATCACTATCATAAGTTATACTTCCAAGAACTATATAATTATCATTGTTAATCTCATCAAGATATTTAACTGCATCTGGACATAATATTGCCATATCAATTTGATTTGTTGCGAATGAAAATTGTGCAGATGAGCCACAACAATCTCCAAGATCCATGAAATCATAATTTTTAAAGTCAAGTCCACTATCATTGTCATTTTCTATATCATTAAATATAAATCCTGATAAATCATTGGTATATGCAATTCTAATGACATTCGGCCTTTTATCACTATTAAGCTTAACAAATACTATAATCAATAATACAAATGCAATTATTATTAAGTTATTTATTTTAATTTTACTCACAACTCTTTAACAGGCTCATAAAGATAACCCCATACAATGATGGCTCGTATTGCGTTACCCCCTACATTGTAGACTCGCGATACATCACCTCTACGATGCAGGTTTGCAATGCTTGATCCTATCATTGACACGCATCATACTAATCTCAAATGGTATAATTAACAACGAATCGTTACTTTATTAATTTTAAGTCGTCAATAGTTACATACTCTGGTATATCACTTTCATTTATTCCATCTATTGCAAGAGCTACTTTATTATAAGTCTCCCAGTCTTGACCTTCTGGAAATACTGGGTCAATATTTTTCTTTATAAACTCTTCAAAGTTTATTGCTCCGCAGTTGTTAAAATATTGTAAATCAACATAATCTTCTACATTTACAGTGTTAATGTCATCACGAATGCCATAATGTTTCATAGTGTTAAGTTGATTTCTCATATAATCAATATTTAAATCCCATCTCAAAGTCCTTCCTTCATCTACAAACTTTCTCCAGAAATTTTCAAGTGCAACTTTTACTGGCACATTATAGTAAGCTGAGAAACCAAGTGAAGCAATATATGGATGCTCATAACAGAATAGAAGTGTCAATGTATGTGCAAGCAATAATCTTTCTGCAAGACGTGTATGCGCTTTTGCAAAATCGCCATGCATAGCAACTTTACAACAAGTGCCATGTCCTAAGCCATCTTTAGTTCTATCTGTATCTTGTCTTATAATTATATTTCCAACAGCCTCTATATCCTTTCCATTAGAATATTGAGCCATAGTTCCCCAAGGGTCACAACATATATATGCATCAAGGTGTCCTGCTTTCATAGCAGTATACTCTTCAGCATCTTTCATGGCTACTCCTTGATACTTGCTTGAATCTCTATCTATTCCAAGTTTTGTTGTCCATTCTGCCCAGTTAAGATTTGTAGTTTCTGGATCAGTTCCAAATGATACAGATTTTCCATAAAGGTTTTCAGGGTTACTCATATCAATACCTTTACGAACAATTAAATACTCTGCTCCACCTATATGGTTTTCTGCTGCTATAAAAAGTGGTACACCTTTTTGAACAGCAGAAAGTGTTGTGGTCCAACCACAATATGCTATGTCCATTTGTCCTGCTTGCATAGCAGCTGGAACATTTGCATTTCCTGTAAGTTTTACATTTAATCCAAGTGCCTTATACATACCAATGAATTCGCCAATTGGTCCTGCTGTCATATGGTCGCAATTATAATAACCCATATTAATTTCATAATTTTTGTCTTCTTCACTGAGTTCTGGGAGATTATATACTGATACTAACTTTTTAACTATATTTTCTATAGTATCTGGTCCATCACTATATGGAGTCTTTGCAAGTGAATTAACAGAAGTTTTATCCTGCTTAATTGCTACGCTTGACTCTTCTCCACAAGAAAACAATGTTAAAGAAATACTTAATACTAATACAATTGCCAAAATTTTTCTTTTCATAACTTTAACTCTCCTTTTTTTTGTGATATAAAATACATAAACAACAATATATATATAATAATTGATGCATCTCTTACAAGACCATTCGGATTAATATTTAAATTATTTGCAAGCATAAACAACTTGTCATCATAATTAATGCTAATCTTATTCATTGCATCATTATTATCAAAAATAAATAATAACAATCCTATAAATACACTTGGCAGCATCACAATTACAAAAATCATGAACCTATTCCTTATTCGTGTAAGCAGCAACAATAGCTCTGGAATATTAAGAATAAACGAAATAACAATAACTGAAATAATGAATGAAACTCTATATCCAGCATAAGCCATTGGTGCTATTTTTACTACATCATTAGGTATACACATATATTTAAGTATAATATTGTTTAAAAGAAACAAAATAACATTATTACTATCATTTGCTATGCCTAAATATTGAACACTTTTAAATAAAGCGTATATGAAACTCATTATTGCTATACCGCTATAATGAATAAACACGAAATTTGAAACATACTTCAGTTCTTCTGATACTGAAAATTTATTATCACATGTTAGCTTATTCTTATAGTGATCTATTCTATTATTGTTAAGGTCTATACTATTAATTAAATTATTTTTATTTTCGATTTTTTTATCTAATATCTCATAAACTGTATTTATTAAAATTAGAGTAAGTACTAATGTAAAAAAATACATATAAAGTATAAAATGCCCAAAATATAAATATATTAATAAAAATGCAGAAATATTAAAGAAAGCACTCAACACATACACCATCAATATAAATTTTTCATCATCTATTATCTTTTTATATAGCAAAAATGTAATTGATATACAACTGCATATGGGAATAAACATAGATATTAATACAATTATAATTTTAGCATTCCCTTCATCAAGTTTTAATTTTAAAATCATAATATTTATAATTTCATATAGTAATATTCCACCAATAATATAAACAGCATATGAATATATATTGAAAAATATATTTATCACTATATCATTTAGTAATTCCATCTAATCACCAATTTTATTTTCCAAACAAAGGTTCTTATAAAATTAACAATACCTATCTCTCTTCGGTTTAAAAGTTCTATCTGCCTTTACAAATTTTAAATACTTAAGTTTTGTGTCACATAAATATTTATCTATTTTTTCTTTATCCGATGGCTCAATCATAATTGAAACACCACAGCAGACCCCCTCGATAAGATCGAGGGGAGCTGGTGATATTTTATTACTAATGGAGGACTTATCCAAATCATCATGCATAGCCATCGCATCTTCGTAAGTGTCAAATGTTATATAATATTTAAAATCATTATTGTTCATATATTCACACGGACTCCTAAAATTCGCACCTACATGTATGGGCGAGCTATGCGAGCCCCATATCTTATTTATTTAACATCTCAACGAACGCACCAATACGAGTTCTTAATTGCTCTGCATCTGTGTCAGCATAATCTGTCTCAAGTTGAAGAACAGGTATATTTGCATCTTTAAGTGCACGAGCAACTGAATACTTCTCTGTATCATAGAGACAGCAGAACTTAAGGTTGCAATCAATTACTCCATCAACATTGTATTCTTTAACCATTCTCTTTATGTCATCAATTCTTCCTGTATTTGGAGTAAAGCAAGCACAATTTGTCTTCATGTAACGATTTGCAAGTGCCTTAAAACCATCTTCAAGTGAATTAATATTTTCATCAACAAGATTCTCGAAATATCTTGTTCCTGTACACATTTCTTCACATACAACTACTGCGCCTGAAGTCTCAATTATGTTGTGAAGTTTCCAGTTAGGTATAGCAAGTGGAGTTCCAGTTACAAGTATTCTCTTTGTACCTGCATCAACTACTGATACACCATCTTTAACTCTTTGATCAAGTTCATCAGCAAGTTTATTACACATAGTTGCACATCTCTCAGGATCATCAAAGAATGATATCTGAACCATAAGAAGCGTGTCACGACCTGATATTGGAAGAGTTTTTGATTTTCTTGCATTAAATACTCTACCAATTGCTTTTCTCTTTTCATTTACAATGTGAATTGCATTCTTTAAATTCTCAACTGTAAGTTTAACTCCAGTAAATTCTTCTACCTTCTTAGCAAAAAGTGCAATCTCATGTGCCCATCTCTCAATATCTTCTGGTCTCTTCATTTGAGGAACGTCCATTACATACATAGGTACATCTTCGCCTAATATCTCATATGCTTTCTTCTTGCCATCACAAGTAGTCTCACCTACATACATATCTGCAATTCTAAAGAATGGGCAAGTCTTACCAAGTCTAGCACCTACTGATGCCTTAATAAGCGGACAAGTATTCTTTGGAAGAACTGCCTCACCATCCGGAACCCAAAATTGTGAGCCTCCACAAAGTCCTGTAACTATGCCATTACAAGCAATGATAACT
>OMRR01000077.1 GCA_900313535.1 uncultured Eubacteriales bacterium | reverse complement strand
CATATAATAATTAATTTATCTATTTCTTCAAAAACTTTAATAGCTGTTTTCTCTCTAACTTCATTTCTATCACCACTAAAATCACATTCATATACTTTAATATCATCAAGATAATTAATGCCAATATATACTCTACCTACCGGTTTATTGTCACAAACATTTGGACCAGCATTACCGGTGGTTGATATACATATATCTTTACCTGTAAGTGATTTTAATTTAACTGCCATATCTTTAGCAACTTCTTTTGATACAACCCCATAGGTATCAATTAATGATGGGTCAACACCAAGTATAGTTTTCTTTATTTCATTAGAATATGTTATAAAGCCCTCTTCAAAAATTTCAGAACTACCTGGTACATCAGTTATAAGTTTAGAAATAAGGCCACCAGTGATTGATTCGGCAGTGGCAATGCTTAACTTTCTTGATATTAATTTTTTAATTATATCTATATACATAATATATTACGAAGTAAACACATCATTACTTTTAATTATATAATCTATAAGTGAAATTACTACAAAGGCAGTAGAAATATAGAATATGATATAAGTCATAACATTGAATACATTGTTAATTGTGTACGCTTTAAATAATATAAGCACTAAGGCTACCATCTGCGATGATGTCTTAAGTTTCCCCCATATAGATGCTGCAATAACTATACCCTTTTCTAAAGCAACTAACCTAATAGATGATATAGTAAGTTCTCTTAAAACAACAACTAATGTACACAAATAATGTACTTCTTTAGTCTCAGTAAGTAATAATAATGCTGTGACTACAAGCATTTTATCAGCAAGTGGGTCCATCAATTTGCCAAAATTAGTTATAAGGTTATACTTTCTTGCAATCTTTCCATCATAGTAATCAGTGATTGAAGCTATAACAAATATAAACGCAGCAAGTAACCTATAAAAATCTATACTAATTATTGAATTAATTATATATCTATTCTCAATCCCAATTATAAAAAACACAATAAAAAATGGAATTGCTATAACTCTTGATAATGTTAATTTATTTGGTAAATTCATTTTCATTATATGATAACTCCTTCTAAATCATAGCCATTGGATTTAGTAATTTCAACATTTATGAAAGTACCAGAAATCAATAATTCTTTTGACTTTACATATACCTTATCGTCTATACCTCTTGCATTAAAATATGGTCTGGCAATATACTTATCTTTTGAAATCTTACCTTCTACGATTGAATAATAAACATTTCCGATTTTTTCTTTATTTTTTTCTTTAACTATCTCTTCTTGAACTTTTAGTAATTTTGATTTTCTATATTCTTTAGTCTTTTCGTCAACTTGACCTTCAAAATTGTATGACTTTGATAATTTTTCTCTGCTATATGCAAAAACTCCCAATTTATCAAATTTAATTTCTTTTATAAAATCAACTAATTCTTTAAAGTCATCTTCGTTTTCTCCTGGGAAACCAACTAGGATTGTAGTCCTAATGCAGATATTTGGAACAGCATCTCTAAGCTTTTTTATAATATCTTTAATCTGTACTTTAGTAGTCTTTCTATTCATTGATTTAAGTATCTTATCACTCGCATGTTGTATTGGCATATCAATATATGGAAGGACTTTTGAATTTGATTTTATCAAATTTATTACAGATTCATCAATTACTTCAGGATAACAGTATAAAAGCCTAATCCACTCAATGCCATCTATTTTAGATATGGCATTTAAAAGTGTTACTACAGGTTTTTCATTATTAGTATCAAAGAAACTATTATCTTTTATATCATCACCATATGATAGTATATCTTGACCTACAATATTTAATTCTTTTGTGCCAGATTTAGCAAGTTTCTTTGCTTCTGATATAATATTTTGAGGCAAGTTACTTTTAAGCCTACCTCTCAAATATGGTATTATACAATACGAACAAAACTTATTGCATCCATCACATATCTTTAAAAAAGAAGAAAATGATAGGATATCAGTCATCCTATCATTTATCTCATTTAAACTATCAAGATATTTATCAAGTGATAAGCAAACATCAACATCCTTAAATAACTCATTATATTGCCCTGTGATATTATTTTCAGCCACAAGGCAGCCAATCACCAATATCTTTTTTATTAAGTTTTTATTCTTTAATGAAACAAGGTATTTAATATACTCTATGCTTTCATTTTTTGCATCTCTTATAAAAGAGCAGGTATTTAATATAACTATGTCTGCTTTTTCTGCATTTAGTACAATATCACACTTTGTCTTATCAATAAAAGACTTGAAGACCTTCTCCGAATCAACTGTATTTTTATCACAACCAAGTGAGATAAAGCAGACTTTCATAATAATCCTATTCTTCTACTTTAATTCTAACTTCTTTATTTTCTATGTCTTCAATAGCAGCAGATAATGGGTTTACACCTGCCTCAATTCTCTCATCCTCTTCATCTACAAGTTGTCTTGCTCTTTTGGCAGCCGCAATAATTATAGAGTATTTACTCTTAATTTTTTCATTCTCGTTTAATATGCTCTCATTAGCAATATTAATCAATTCTTGTCCTGATGGTTCAAACATTTTCTTCCTCCTTTATATCTAAAACTATTTTATCTAATAATTTATAATTATTTGCATTTTTATCTTTGTTGTAATTTGAGTTTACTATATCTATAACATCTTTTATAGCATCATTTAAATCTTCATTAACAAGTATATAATCATAGTGCTTGGCATATACAGCATCAATCAATGTTTGTCTTATTCTTTCTTTAATTTGCTCAAGTGTTTCTCTGTTTCTACTAATCAGTCTTTCTTTTTGAGTTTTTGCATCCTTTGGTATAAAGAATACTAGAATTGCTTCATTAAATATCTTTTTGATTTTAAGTGCACCCTGCATCTCAATCTCAAGTATGACATTTTTACCTTCATTTAGTCTATCCAATACATATTTTTTGGGTGTCCCATAATAATTATTTACATATTTAGCATATTCAAGCAGTTCTGAATTGTTTATCATTTCTTCAAACTTATCTTTAGTGACAAAAAAGTAATCTTTTCCATCAACTTCGCCAGCCCTTTTATCTCTTGTAGTAGCTGATATAGATAAAACAAAATCATTATACCTACTTATAAGTTCTTTAGCTATCGTTCCTTTGCCTGCGGCAGAGAGTCCCGATATTACTAATAGTTTGCCTGACATATATCCCCCAAATACCAAATATTTATTCGAAGTTACCGCTATTAATTGCCTCAAACATATCTCTATAAACTACTTTATTGTTGTAATGCATATAAATTTCTGAGTATTCCTTCGTTGAATCATATTTGATTGTATATGGCTTATAATTAAAATTTTCTAAATTCATATTAATCTGCATAGCCATATTATTAAATCTATCAATAAATTCTTTGTCATCACTATCTTGTTTATATTTCATTGGATTGATCTTAATGTATATTATATTGGAGTTGTCATCAAGTAGATACTCTTTTGCTTTGTAATAAAACTCCACTAATGTATTGCAATATAGCTCATCAACATTTTTAATTTTGTTCGCTGCTCTAATATTCAAATCATTAATTCCACCAAACAAAACAATATTTTTATATTTTTTATCAGTAATTCTTTCAAGCAGGTCACACACTTCATGATCAAATATACCACCAAAGCCAACTACATCAAAACCATACTTTTCCAATTCGGCTTCGCCCATAGTGTGTCCACAATATACTGCACCAGATCCGCCAATTAATAAATTTTTATTTTTATCATTTAAGTATATGAATCCACACGCGATATTGTCAAAGTTTAATTTGTATGTGATTAATTCCTTAAATGTCTCGTAAATTTTTTTTAAATCATCTGATAAAGTTGACTTGTGAACCTCGAAAGCCTTGGCAACTTTTTCTTCCTGACTTACAGTATCGGCATATATAGGAAAAGTAAATGTGAGGCAAAAAAGAAAAATTAAAATTTTGATAAAAGAATGTTTTCTCATAATTATAACAACATTATTGCCATCTTAACTCTTTCATATAATGCATCATAAAATAATTTGTTGTAATGAATTTTATCATCCTGCAAAAACAAACCATAGTTATAATCTGACATATCTATATAAAAAGCATTTTTATACTTTCTTCCCAACTCTCTTAGTTCATCATCATAATCAGTAACTTTATATTGAGGTCTAAAATTGTCAGCCACTCTCAAATCACTACCAGTTGCAGTGCTTACATTTGTTGACACTACATTTCCTGCAATATCTGGCAATATGTAATCCATATATGTATGTAATAAAACTTTTTTATTTTTAAGAGCACATGTCTCAATTAGATATGAAATTCTATACTTAAACTCATCGAGTGGAATTCTTTTATTGTGGTCATTTACACCTATTGATATCAAAATAACATTTGACTCTGAATCAATAGCATCTTCCATCACTTTTAAATTCTCTTCTGTGCTTTTGCCGGCATCTGCATATACATACATATTATAATCTCTATGCGCTTCATATGATGCAAACCAGCCTGCGTATGAATCACCTGTCACAGTTATATAATCATTGCTATTATTTCCTGCCTTATATTTTGCATAAAAATAACTGTATGCCGGTGTCTTAATTAATAACACAGCAAACAAAACCAAGGCTATATTTTTGAATTTAACCATTTTCACAAACAAATATTATAGCATATTTTTTATATTTTTGCAAAAAAATAGAGCAATTATTTACTAAATAATTGCCCTAAATATGCGTATTTTTTATTAAATATTTGTCATCACTTCGTCAAAAGTACTTTGTATCTCAGTACTTGGTTTTGGAGTGATTTTAGATACTATAACTGCAATCACCAAATTTACCAAAAATGCAGGTAATAATTCATATATATTAAATGCATCTCCAAGTGGGCGAATAGCAAATTTCCATACAAATATGACAATTGCACCTGCTATCATACCAGCACCTATTCCTTGCTTATTCATCTTTTTATCAAATAATGCAAGCAATATACCAGGGCCAAAGCATGCCCCAAAGCCAGCCCATGCAAATGATACGACTTGGAATATACTCTTACCAATTGGAGAATTTGGATTTCCTGCAATAATAATTGAGAATATAACTATGACAAAAATAGTGCATCTAGCAATTAGTAACGATTGCTTTTGACTAAGCTTTACTTTAAATGTACCTTGCATTATATTTTCAGAAAATGAAGATGCAGCACAAAGTAATTGCGAATCAGCAGTAGACATAGTTGCAGCAATAATTCCAGTCAAAATTAATCCAGATATTATCGCAAATCCTAATCCATTTTGAGACAAAAGATTAGTAATATGTATTATTAAACTTTCAGAATCACCAGAAAGTGCAGTTGCTGCTTCAGCGCTAAATACATTTTCATTCATCATAGCTTTACCAATGATACCTATAATGATAGCAACTCCCATAGAAATAAAAACCCAGACTGCTGCTATACGACGAGAAAGTTTTAATTCATTTTCATCTCTTATAGACATAAAGCGAACTAAAATATGTGGCATACCAAAATAACCAAGTCCCCATGCCATAGTAGATATAATTGTGATTAGGCCATATGGCGATTCGGCATTTTTTGATGCATCATAACTCTCATTTAATTTCAAAAATCCTGGCAAATCACCCAAATAACTTACTGCATTATTCCATCCACCTGCTTTATTAATTGCAAAGAATACTACAACTATAAGTGCAAATGTCATGATAATTGCTTGTATCAAATCTGTAATTGATACTGACTGAAATCCTCCAAGTATTGAATAAGTGAGTATTACAATTGCACCGACTATCACACCAATCATATAATCAATACCAAATAAAGTAGTGCATAACTTTCCAATTGCTTGTAATCCAGATGCAACATAAGGTATAAAAAATACTATAATAACTATAGCTGCAACTGTCTCAATAACTTTTGATTTATCATCAAAACGCTTTGAGAAGAAATCAGGAATAGTTATAGCGCCAATTTTAGCACTATATCTTCTAAGTCTCTTAGATACCAATAAAAAGTTAAGGTAAGTACCTATGCCAAGTCCAATAGCTGTCCAAGTAGCATCAGCAAGACCAGTAAGATATGCTACACCAGGAATTCCCATAAGTAAGTATGAACTCATATCAGATGCTTCTGCAGACATTGCTGTAACAAATGGTCCCATAGCTCTTCCACCAAGGAAAAACCATTCACTACTTTGTTCATTCTTTTTGCCTATAGATACACCAATGGCAACAACTACTAATAAATATGCCAATATTACGATCAAAATAATTATACTCGTACTCATAAATCTCTCCTATGCTCCCATTTTAAGTTTCATATAATTTTAATTGATATACAAATATATGTCAACAAGTAATTATCTACTTATAATATGCATTATAACCATATTCTTGCAATAAAAAGCCAACTTAATATTTATTAATTAAAGTTGGCTTTAAAATACTATTTAAGCTTGATTTTTTTTAGCTTTTTGTTCATTCATTTCTTTTACATGGTCTCTATGAAGCAAGTGATGTGATTTTTCACTAAGTGGCTCTTTAAGATATCTCTTATAGCACTCTATAACCTCAGGATTCTCATGAGAGAATCTTAAGTTATTTAACTTATCAAGTCCATATAATACATTTGAACGAGCACCCAAATCGCTACCATCAATGTTTATAACTTGACCGCCACCATTTATACATCCACCAGGGCATGCCATAACTTCTACAAAGTCATATTTTACTTCGCCCTTAAGTACTCTATTTATAAGTTTTCTTGCATTTGAAAGACTGTGTACTACAGCTACTTTTACTACTACACCATTTCCAAAATCAAATGATGCTTCTTTATACCCATCAAGACCTCTTACGTCTTTAAATGCATCAGCATCTGGATTCTTTTTATTTACAAGGAAGTATGCAGAACGAAGAGCTGCTTCCATAACACCACCAGTAACACCAAAGATTACTCCAGCACCAGTACCTGCGCCAAGTGGACTATCAAACTCTTCTTCTTTTATATTCTTAGGGTTTACCATAGTAGACAATAAAAGTCTATCTAGTTCTCTTGTAGTTAATACTGCATCTACATCATGATAATTATCAAGAGTAATCTCATCCTTCTTAGCAAGACAAGGCATGATAGATACATTAAATATCTTATCTTCTGATACACCTAAAATCTCTGCATAGTAAGACTTAGCAATAGCGCCAAACATACCTTGAGGAGATTTTGCTGATGAAAGTCTTGGAACCAAATCAGGGA
Organism: uncultured Eubacteriales bacterium; assembly: GCA_900313535.1. Classification (GTDB taxonomy): domain Bacteria; phylum Bacillota; class Clostridia; order Lachnospirales; family Lachnospiraceae; genus UBA3633. The sequence continues at coordinate 109 of OMRR01000077.1, read as the reverse complement.
ATTCAGACTTAATGAATCTAAGCCAACCAGGACAGCAAGATGTAAACATAGGGAGTCCTGACTTTCTTATTTCTTCTAGTCTCTTTAAAAACTCTGATCCCTCTTCCAT
>OMRR01000132.1 GCA_900313535.1 uncultured Eubacteriales bacterium | reverse complement strand
TGCTATAAAGGGAATGTTACCAAAGGGACCTCTCGGCAGACAAATGTATAGAAAATTATTTGTATATGCTGGACCAGAACATAAGCACCAGGCACAAAAGCCTGAAGCATTAAAGGTATAGGAGGAACCGTATGGCTAAGTCAAAAGAAAGATATTATGGTACTGGTAGAAGAAAGAAATCTGTAGCAAGAGTATATCTTATGCCAGGAAAAGGTGAGATAACTATAAATAAAAGACCTATAGATGATTATGTAGGACTTGATACATTAAAGAAGATTATTAATCAACCATTTGCAGTTACTAAGACAGAAGGAAAGTTCAATGTGTTAGTAAATGTATTTGGCGGAGGAACTTCAGGTCAAGCAGGCGCTATAAGACATGGTATAGCAAGAGCATTACTTTCAGTAGATCCAGAGTATAGACCACTTTTAAAGAAAGAAGGATACTTAACTCGTGATCCACGTATGAAGGAAAGAAAGAAGTACGGCTTAAAATCAGCAAGAAGAGCACCACAATTCTCAAAGAGATAATATTTATACCCCCTTACAAAAGGGGGTTTTTTATTATTGAAAAATGTTGTATAATTATAGAAATGAACCCTATAGTGTTTTAATTGTATGTAGGGTCGTGTTTTTAGTATACATAACACAATTGATTAATAATAGGAGTAAAATATGTGTGGTATAGTAGGCTTTACTGGCACAACTGATGCGAAAGGAATATTGCTTGATGGATTAAAAAGACTTGAGTATCGTGGATATGATTCTGCTGGTATAGCAGTTCAAAATAATAATGTGATAAAAATGGTCAAAGCTTCTGGTAAGGTTGACAACTTAGTTGAATTAGTAGAAAAGAATAAAGACATAATAGGTAATAGTGGTATAGGACATACTCGCTGGGCAACACATGGAGTACCAAGTGATGTCAATGCACACCCACATATGTCTACAGATGGAAAGTTTGCTATAGTACATAATGGTATAATTGAAAATCATGCAGAAATAAAAGCTGAATTGATAGCAAAGGGTGCAAAATTTTTAAGTGATACTGATACAGAAGTTATAGTTCAACTTATAGATTATTATTATAAGGGCAATCTAAAAGAAGCATTGATGAAAGCAACAGCAAGACTTAACGGCTCTTATGCACTTGGTGTGCTTTGTGCTGATAGTCCAAATACAATATATGCAGTAAAATATTCTAATCCACTGATTATAGGTGTAGGAGCAGGAGAGAATTATTTTGCGTCAGACATTACTGCATTTATAAATCATACTAAAAATGTTATAGACCTTGATGATGGAGAATTTGCTTCATTAACTCCTGACAAAGTAACTATATATGACCACAGTGGAAAAGAAATAAAAAAAGAAGAGAGAAAGATTACTTGGGATGTAGCTGCAGCAGAAAAAAGTGGTTACGAACATTTCATGCTCAAAGAAATAATGGAACAACCAGCGGCACTAAAAGCAACTATAGAACCAAGAATTAGAGATAATAAAATACATTTTGACGAGCTTGATATAGATATAAAGAAATATGATAGAATTTTAATTACTGCTTGCGGGTCTGCTTATTATGCTGGATGCGTCGGCAGAGATATAATTGAGAAACTTTGTAAATTGCATGTGCACACTGAAGTTGCAAGTGAACTTAGGTATAGAGACCCAATAATAGATGAGAAAACATTAGTTATAGTTATAAGTCAGTCAGGTGAAACTGCGGATACTATAGCTGCTATAAAAGAAGCGAAATCAAAAAATGCTACAGTGCTTGCTATAGTAAATGTGGTAGGTAGTGCCATAGCAAAACTTGCAGACTACGCTATATATACATGGGCAGGACCTGAAATAGCAGTAGCAACTACAAAGGGCTATACGACACAGGTTGCTATACTTGCTATGTTTGCTGTATGGGCAGCATTTGAACTTGGAAAGATTAACGAAAAAGAATTTGAGAAATATACTGAAGAGATAAAGAAGATACCTGAGAGAGCACAGAGAACACTTGATTTAAATGCAAGGGTGAAGAAACTTGCAGACAAATATTATCAAAAGAGGTCAATGTTCTTTATAGGAAGATATCTTGATTACGCTGTATGCCTTGAAGGGTCATTAAAATTAAAAGAAATATCTTATATACATTCAGAGGCTTATGCAGCAGGAGAGTTAAAGCACGGCACTATAGCACTTATTGAACAAGGTAGACTTGTAGTTGCAGTGTGCTGTTATGAACCATTACTTGATAAAATTATTTCAAATATACAACAGGTAAAAGCTCGTGGCGCCGAAGTAATGGCACTTGCTATGGAGGACAATAAAAAAATATTTACTGAGGCTGATGATGTATTGTTAGTACCAAAGATATATGAGTTATTTATGCCAGTTATAGAGATAATACCACTTCAACTTTTCGCATATTATGTGGCAAAGAATAATAAATGTGATATAGATAAACCAAAGAATCTTGCTAAATCAGTTACTGTAGAGTAATAAAAGGTAAACAATAGTTTTATAATGAAAAGAAATATTATTCAAAAGTTAATATATATAATTGCTATGGCATTATTACTTTCATCTAATGTATTTGCGACAAATGTGATTATAGATGGGGGAGTGGATAGTTTTTTTGAATATGGTCCCGGCTTTGCCACTGAGCTTGTGGTTACTGGTGATTCATATGCACAACATTTTTATAAGGATGAAAAAGATAGGGGAATTAAACTTTATGCATATTGCCAAGAAGGTCAGACACTTGAAGAAAATAGAGAAATGTTATTATATGCTTTTAATTCATTGCATAAACTAATATTTATGTCTGTAAGTGTAAATGATAGACATAGAAGTACACATCCAAGTGTTTTTGAAGCGGAGTTTAGAGAGTTACTTGATATAGCAAAGAAAACTGGCAAATACGTGTTTCTACATTCTTACATGTATTATGATTTAGCGAGTACAGCTCAGTATCCATATACACCATTTGAATATGATGCGATGATAAGAAAAATAATAATGGATTATGACAATGTGTATTTCATAGATATGAGTGACTGCGTGGGAAGTGAGTATATGTTGCCAGACGGTATACATTACAATAAAAAATTTAATGATGTAATGTTTGATAGAATTAATTTTATGATAGATTTGATAAGGAAGAGATATGAATAGTGAAAAATTAACAAAAGATGATATAAAGAAAATTCAAGACGAGATAAATGAAAGAAAGACAGTACTTAGACCTAAGATATTAGAAGATGTAAAAACTGCCAGGGCGCAAGGTGATTTATCAGAAAACTTTGAGTACTATGCAGCAAGAAAGGCCAATAGGGAAAATAATTCTCGTATAGATTATCTAGAAAAGATGTTGAAGCACGCCACTATCATAGAAGATGATAATAATGGCGGAGTAAGCTTAAACAACACTGTGAAAGTTAAATTTGTGGAAGATGGCACTGATGAAAAGATGTGGGAAGAGGATGTGTATAAGATAGTCACATCTATAAGGGCTGACTCTATGAAAAAGAAAGTAAGCATTGAGTCGCCACTTGGTAAAGCATTACTTGGAAAGAAAGTTGAAGAGACAGTAAAAGTAGTTCTTGATAATGGATCTAGTTATGAATTAAAAATTATTGAGATTGATACTTCAACTGATGGTGATGATGACATAAAAGTATTTTAGAATGATAGAGTTAGAGTAAGAAAGAAGTCGAAAAATGTAGGGGCGAATGTTTGCAAAGCCCGAAGGAGAAAAATATGAGTAAAGAATTCTACACTATGGACAAAATAGTAGCACTTTGTAAAAACAGAGGCTTTTTATTTCCAGGTTCAGAGATTTATGGCGGACTTGCAAATTCTTGGGATTATGGAAATCTTGGAGTGGAATTAAAAAATAATGTAAAGGATGCATGGAGAAAAAAGTTTGTACAAGAATCTAAGTACAATGTAGGTCTTGATGCAGCTATCTTAATGAATCCACAGACGTGGGTTGCTTCAGGTCACCTTGGTTCATTTTCAGATCCTTTGATGGATTGTAAAGATTGTAAGCAAAGATTTAGAGCTGATAAGTTGATAGAGGATTTTGCTAAGGAAAATAATATTGAGCTCACATCATCTATAGATGGATGGTCACATGAGGAGATGGAGAAATGGATCGCTGACAACAAAGTTCCATGTCCAAGTTGTGGCAAGCACAATTTCACAAATATAAGAGAGTTTAACCTTATGTTTAAGACATTCCAAGGTGTCACTGAAGATGCAAAGAATGTAGTGTACTTAAGACCTGAAACAGCACAAGGTATATTTGTAAACTTTAAAAATGTGCAGAGAACAAGCCGTAGAAAAATTCCTTTTGGTATAGCACAGGTTGGAAAGTCATTTAGAAATGAAATAACTCCAGGAAACTTCATTTTCCGTATAAGAGAGTTTGAACAGATGGAGCTTGAATTTTTCTGTAAGCCAGGCACTGACCTTGAGTGGTTTACTTACTGGAGAAAATATTGTATAGATTGGTTACACAACCTTGGACTTAAGGATGAGCAGCTTAGACTTCGTGATCACGATAAAGAGGAGTTGTCATTCTATAGTAAGGCAACAACAGATATAGAGTTCTTATTCCCATTTGGTTGGGGAGAACTTTGGGGAATTGCTGATAGAACTGATTATGACTTGTCACAGCATATGAAGGTGTCAGGAGAAGATTTGCAATACTTTGATGATGAGACAAATGAAAAATATACACCATATGTTATAGAACCATCACTTGGTGCTGATAGAGTTACTTTAGCGTTTATCTGTGCAGCTTATGATGAAGAAGAGGTTGCTGAAGGCGACGTTAGAACAGTAATGCATTTCCATCCAGTTATCGCTCCAATCAAGATAGCAGTTCTTCCACTTTCAAAGAAATTAACTGAGCCAGCAATGAAGATATATGAAGAGTTATGCAAATACTATATGTGTGACTTTGATGATAAGGGAACCATAGGAAAGAGATATAGAAGAGAAGACGAGATAGGTACACCATATTGTATCACTTATGATTTTGATTCAGAAAATGACAAACAAGTTACAGTTAGAGATAGAGATAGTATGGAGCAAGTACGTATACCTATAGAGGGACTTAAAAAATATTTCGAGGATAAGTTTATATTCTAATGAAATTATTTATATCAAAATTTAAAGAATCGGCAATGTCAATTTTGCCTATAGTGATAATTGTTTTTATAATGTCATTAACGCCAGTATTTTCTTTACCAAAGGAAGAAATGATAGTTTTCTTACTTTGCTCAGTAGCACTCATCGTTGGTATGACATTATTTAGTATAGGTGCTGAGATGTCCATGACGCCTATGGGCGATTATGCGGGCACAGGACTTATGAAAACGAGAAAACTTTTACTGATACTACTTGTAGCATTGTTTATGGGCTTCCTTGTAACTATAGCTGAACCAGATTTACTTGTACTAAGTGCACAGGTCAAAGATGTAGTAAATAGTTCTACATTTATAGCGAGTGTTGGAGTAGGGGTTGGAATATTTTTAGTTATGGCACTATTGAAAGTAGTGTTTAATAGACAACTTGCAATTTTATTGTTGCTATTTTATATGTTGATATTTGCATTTGCTGCACTTTTGGAAGAAGTTGGTAAATGGGTTCTTATACCACTTGCCTTTGATTCAGGTGGAGTGACTACTGGACCTATCACTGTGCCATTTATCATGGCTTTTGGTGTAGGTATAGCAGCAACCATAGGTGGAAAAAATGGAAGTGAGAATTCCTTTGGTTTCGTAGCACTTTGCTCTGTGGGACCAGTGTTGGTAGTATTTTTATCACTTATTATGTCAAATGGCTCAGTAGCTTACACACTTCCAGATTACAGTATGAAGGCAGTGCTAGCAGGAGGAATATTTAATAAAGTAATTCATGAGTTTGTAAATGTATTTAGGGCATTGGGACTTATATTTGCATTCTTTATGATATTAAATTATTTTATAATCAAATTACCAATTAAAAAAATATTGCAGATAATTGTTGGTTTATTGATAACTTTAGTTGGATTAGTTTTATTTTTGACGACTGCAGCTATAGGATTTTTGCCAGTAGGCTTTAGCCTTGGCAGTCAAATAGTAAAGTCTAATAATGCTATCGCTATCGCGCTGTGCTTTGTGATTGGAATGACCGTCGTATTGGCAGAGCCTGCTATACATGTGCTTACAAACCAAGTTGAAGAAGTAACAGGTGGCAATGTATCAAGAAAATCTATGCTTATAGCACTTTCTATAGGAGTAGGATTTGCAATCGCATTATCAATTTATAGAATATTATATGGCTTTTCTATATTGTATTATCTTATACCAGGATATTTTATATCACTTGCATTGACACTTTTTGTACCGCCACTTTATACTGCTATAGCATTTGACTCAGGTGGCGTAGCAAGTGGACCACTTACATCAACTTTTATATTGCCATTAATGATTGGTGCATGTGCAGAGGTGATGGGTGCTGAAGGTGTAATGGAATTTGCATTTGGAGTAGTGGCACTTGTAGCAATGATACCTCTTATATCTATACAATTATTAGGTTTTAGAGCAATAATGACAAAAATGGTTAGAGATAGAATATCTATGCGTAGAATATTGAGAGCAGATGATAATCAGATTATCTATTTTGAAGGATAAATATGTCAAATGATAACAAACAAAAATTAACATCAACAAAAAAATTAAGCATGCTTGTGACAATTGTAAAAAAGAACAAGGCAGAGTATTATCTTGATTTGATTGAAAGCTTTGATGTAAATATGCAGATGATAGTTATAGGAAATGGTACAACTAAGTCTGCGATATTTTCAGATGAAGTAGGAACTAAAGCAATCATTCTTAGTGCGGTGGCAGATGATTATGTAGATAGGATATTGAAAACATTGAGAGTGAAGTTTGAAGAAGTAAAGGATGGAAAAGGTGTGGCTTGGGCTGTGCCACTTTCGAGTGTGATGGGAGTTACATTCTTTAATTTCTTAAGCAATAATGTCGAGAGTATAATTTAAGAGGTGCGATATGAGTACAAAGTTTGAAATGATAATATGTATAGCAAATGCAGGATTTTCTGGAGAGGTTATGGAAGCAGCTCGTGAAGTTGGTGCTACTGGTGGTACAGTACTTCACGCACGGGGAACTGCAAGAAAAAAAGCTGAGGAGACATTTGCTATAACTGTAAATCCTGAAAAAGATTTGATCATTATCGCAGTCAACTCAAGTATAAAAGATAATGTATTAAAAGCTATCTATGAAAAGGCAGGGCTAGGTACAGATGCTAATGCAGTGGCATTTTCTCTACCAATAACAAATTCAGTAGGTATAAAATAAAAGTATTTACCGCATTTTTGCCACTATCTACCTACATCCTACCACTTAACATTTATAGTATATCATTTTATAATGACACCATAAGTTAGAAAGAAAGGGAACTAATAGGTTCTAAAATATAAAAACAGAGAGGTGTCAATTATGAAGAAGAATAATGTAAATGTTTTATCAGTATCAACAATCGTATTATCAACAGTAGCTATGGTAGCAATGACAATACTTTTTATGGCAAATGCAAGTTTCGCAGGTAGTATAGGCGATGAATATGGTGGACCTGGCATAGGCATGAAAGATTCTACATGGGATGGAACTACTACAAATAAGATTTATGGTTATGGTGATTTGAACGATATTATAGGAAATGAAGTAGTAGCTGGCAAGGCATATTCAAGTGATGGACCTACATATGTAGTATATGATGATACAAATCCTATAAATCATTATTTAATCGATATGGGACCTACAACTGTTAATAATGATGCATATTCATTACATTTTATCAATGATGGCGGACCTGGAATGACAGCATTTTCAAATGCCTTAGGTGCTACACAAGTGTATAACGATGGCGGACCTGGTTTCATGGTATCTGGTCTTTCAAGCACACAAAATGTGTATGTAGATAATGGTCCTACAGCAGTTGATGTAGCAGTTAGCCCAAGTGATTTCTTAAAACTTATGAATATGAAACCTGGAGATTTCTCATTTGCAGGTGGTACAAGAGAGGATAAGTTGGGGAAATAGTTTTGAACATAATATAGATTGATATAAAAGTATAAGAGTGTTGATGAGACACTCTTTATTTATATATTTTCAGGGGCTTTCTTTTAGAAGCTCATTGTGGGTGGTGTGGAATATTTGTCCCATACCATATGCGATAATATACTCGTTTCCGGAGGGCAGAGGGAGCGAATATGTTATTAAAAATAATATTTGGAATCGAAATAGTCTTCATAGCTATGGAGGTAGTGATCATGTGTGTGGTGGTGTTTTGCTAGGGGGGAGGGGTTATGGATAATTCATTCGGCGGAATGTCAGATGGAGAGTTATGATATTTAAACGAGTACTTATTTGAATTATTATAAGGGCCATTGCCAGTTGGTAGAATAATACTGGTGAATATATAGTGGTATAAATATCCAATATATGTTATAATTTTAACCATAGTACAGCAAGCGAACGTATGATAGCTTGTTGGTTTTTAGTTATAAAAATGTTGTTTTTGGGGTATGTTATGGAATTATATGGTATTTCAAAAGAACAGATTTTCTTATTTAATAATGGCGAAGATTACAAATCTTACAATGTTTTTGGTGCGCATAAAGTAAACCATGAGGGGAAAGAGGGAATTAGGTTCTTGGTTTATGCACCTAATGCTGTAACGGTTTTTGTGGTTGGAGATTTTAATGGATGGAGAAAAACCGAACAGCATGAAATGAAGAGAATTGATGACACAGGTTGTTTCATTGCATTTGTAGAAGGACTTAAAGATGAAGATATATATAAATATTTGATTGTCACATCAGATTATAGAGATATTTACAAGGCAGACCCATATGCATTCTATGCAGAGGTGAGACCAAATACAGCTTCAAAGATTTTTGATATAGAAGGTTTCAAATGGACTGACAAAAAGTTTATAGATGAGAGAAGTAAGGATTTGCATTTTTATAAACCAAAGAATATTTATGAAATGCATTTTGGTTCTTTCATGCAACACAACACTGGTATATGGAGAGACAAACCAGATGATGTACCTATAGAAGATTTCTTCACATATAGAGAACTTGCAGATTCACTTGTAAAGTATATAAAAGAAATGGGATACACTCACATAGAGGTTATGCCATTAAATGAACATCCTTATGATGGGTCTTGGGGTTATCAAGCTACTGGATATTTTGCTATTACATCAAGATATGGAAATCCAAAAGACTTCATGTATTTTGTAAATGAATGTCATAAGAATGGTATTTCAATAATTTTGGATTGGGTGCCAGGACATTTCTGTATGGATGACCACGGTCTTAGATATTTTGATGGTGGCAGAGTTTATGATGGCAAAGAGCATAAGCATTGGGGAACCATGACATTTAATTATTGCAAGAAAGAAGTGCTTTCATTCTTAAACTCATCTGCAATCTTTCTTTTAGATAAATATCACATAGATGGCATAAGATTTGATGGAGTATCAAGTATGTTGTATCTAAACTATGGTGTTGATAATCCAGCAGAAAGAGTTTTCAATAAATATGGTGACGAAGGAAATCTTGAAGCCATATCATTTATACAAAATCTAAATAAAATTATTTGTGAGAATTATAAAGGTGTCATTACTATAGCTGAAGAGTCGACAGCTTGGCCAAATGTCACTAAGCCTGCAGAGATTGGTGGACTTGGTTTCCATTATAAATGGGATATGGGTTGGATGCATGACACATTAAATTATTTAAAATCTGATTTCCCATATAGAGAACAAAATCACAATATGTTTACATTTTCAATGTCATATGCGGAGGCAGAAAATTATGTGATGTCTTTAAGTCATGATGAGGTTGTACATGGCAAAGCATCTATAATCAATAAAATGCCAGGTGACTATGATGAGAAATTTGCACAGATTAAAACTTTACTTGTGTATCAATTGACTAGAGTAGGTGCTGCACTTAACTTTATGGGAAATGAATTACCTGAGTTTATAGAGTGGAGATATTATGAATCATTGGAGTGGTTCTTACTAGATATGGATAAACATAAGAAACACCATGAATTTGTAAAGACCATGAACCATCTGTATTTGAATGAAAAGTCATTTTACGAAAAAGATTTGAAAGTGTGGGAGGGCTTTGACTGGATAGATGCTGGAAATGCAAAACAACATATATTTATATATGAAAGGTGTGCACTTAATCCAGATGATAGAACTATAGTGATACTTAATTTTGGAAAAGACGAGATAGATAATTTCAGAATTGGTGTGAATGTGCCAGGAAAATATGAGGAACTTATTAATTCAAATGCGATAGAGTGGGGTGGCACTGGTAGTTGCATAAACGATGGGATTATAGAAAGTGAAGAAGAGGAATCTCATGGTAGAGAATATTCTATGGTGGTAAAGGTTCCAAAGCTTTCTGCAGTTATATTAAAACTCAAAGAGAGATCAAAAGAAGTTTCAAAAAAGAAACTTGTAGAGAAAGATAAAAAGCAAGCTATAATGGATTTCGTGACAAAGGTAGTAAGTAAGTAATAGAATTGGAAAGATTTAAGAGGGGTATATACCAATGGATATAAGTAGTAAAGGTTTTATAGAAGAGTTTAAAAATTATGCAAAGAGAGTACATGGAAAGGATGTAGAACTTCTTTCTATAAGAGAAGCGTATGAAGCACTTTGCCAGATGGTGCTTTCAGTCGCAAGACAAAAAAGATCTGAAAATGTAAAAGAGAGTTACATAAAGCATGAAAAAGAAGTTTATTATTTTTCAATGGAGTTTTTGATTGGAAGACTTCTTAAAGAATATTTAGTAAATCTTGGCATACTTGATGCTGTAAGGGAAGGCATGACAAAACTTGGATTTGATATGGAAGAAATATTTAACCAAGAAGCAGACCCGGGACTTGGAAATGGTGGACTTGGAAGACTTGCAGCATGCTTTATGGATTCACTTGCAGCTTTGCATATAAATGCAATGGGCATGGGACTTCGTTATCGTTTCGGACTCTTTAAACAAAAGATAGTAGATGGAGAGCAGATAGAACTTCCAGATAATTGGTTGTTAAATACTTATCCTTGGGAAGATAGAAGAAATGATAGAGTGCAAATGGTAAAACTTGGTGGTGAAGTTGACAGAGAATGGGTTGATGGTAATTTTAAATTTCATTATAGAGACTATAGAGAGGTACGTGCTATACCATATGATGTACCAATAATTGGTTTTAATGGTGAGCATGTCAATACTTTACGTCTTTGGTATGCAACTCCAAAAGATGAAAACTTTGACCTTGATGCATTTAACAATGGAGACTATTCACAGGCCGTAAAACATAGAAATGAGATAGAGGCGATAACTACTATATTATATCCTGATGATAGAAATGCTGTAGGTAAACGTCTTAGACTTGAGCAAGAGTATTTACTTGTATCAGCAGGTGTGCAAGATATAGTTAGAAGATATATAAAAGGATATGGAGTAGATGATTGGGATAATTTCCCAAATAGAGTTGCTATACATATAAATGATACACACCCTACTATGTGTATACCAGAATTATTGAGAGTGCTTATAGATGACAATGGTCTTGGTTGGGATAAGGCATATGAGATAACAGTAAAGACTATAGCTTATACTAATCACACTGTAATGCCTGAGGCACTTGAAAAGTGGTCAATAGATCTTATGCAAAAAGTTGTGCCAAGAATTTATATGATTATAGATGAAATCAACAGAAGATTCTTTGAGAAACTTGACAATGAGGCTGGATATCATGTGCCAAGAACTGCAAAGAACTCTATACTATTTGAAGGAATGGTTAATATGCCAGTGCTTTCAGTTATTTGTAGTCATCATGTAAATGGTGTGGCAGCTATACACTCAGAGATTATAAAGAAAGAAACTTTACATGAGTTATATAAATTGATGCCAGAAAAATTCTGCAACAAAACAAATGGTGTAAGCTATAGAAGATTTTTACTTTCTGCAAATGAGGGATTGACAAAATTATTGACTAGAAAAATAGGATTGGACTTTAAGAGAGACGCATCTAGTATGGAAGCTCTCTTAAATTACAAGGACGATGACGGAGTACTCGATGAATTATCAAAGATCAAGTATCAAAACAAAGTAAATCTTGCAAAATATATAAAAGAGCATAATGACATAGATGTAGATCCAAATTCTATATTTGATGTGCAAGTAAAGAGAATACATGCATATAAGAGACAGTTGTTATTTATGTTTAAAATGCTCAATACTTATAATGGTATAAAGAATGGAACATTAAAAGATGTGCATCCACAGACATTTATAATGGCTGGTAAGGCTGCGGGTAGTTATGCATTTGCAAAGAAGACTATCAAACTTTGTAACACCATAGCTGAGTTAATAAATAATGACCCAGATGTAAGTAAGATTTTGAAAGTAGTATTTATAGAGAATTTCTGTGTAACAAATGGCGAAATAATTTATCCTGCAGCAGACATAAGTGAACAAATATCTCTTGCTGGTAAAGAGGCATCTGGTACTGGTAATATGAAGTTTATGTTTAATGGTGCAGTGACTCTTGGCACTATGGATGGTGCAAATGTAGAAATATATAATCTTGTAGGCGAAGATAATATTAAAATATTTGGACTTAGAGAGGATGAAGTTCAGAGAGTTCGCCAAGCTGGATACTTCCCAGCAAAGATTGCTGATGAGGATGTGAGAATAGGTACTATAAGAAATATGTTGCTTGGTAAAGTGGTGCCTGAAAATAAAGTTAATTTCTTTGACATATATGATGAGTTATTTAAAAATGGTGACCAATATATGGTAGTAAAAGATTTTGATGACTACATAAAGAAATCTGACGAGATGATAGAGATATATAAAGATAAAAAGAAATTTAATCAGATGTCACTTGTAAATATAGCAAAAGCGGGATTCTTCTCATCCGATAGAACTATAAAAGAATATTACGATGAAATTTGGAGGTAATATAGTTTGCAGAATTCGACTATATGAATTATTTATAAAGGTGGATACTATCCAGTAAAAAGGAGGGAGTTATGCAAAAAAAAGAATGTATTGCAATGCTACTCGCAGGAGGACAGGGAAGTAGACTAAAAGCACTTACAAAAAGAATAGCAAAACCAGCTGTCTCATTTGGAGGCAAATATAGAATTATTGATTTTGCTTTATCAAACTGTATCAATAGTGACATAAATACCGTCGGCATATTGACACAGTATAAACCTTATTTGCTTAACTCATACATAGGAAATGGCGAAGGCTGGGACCTTGATGGATTAAATGGTCAGGTTAGTTTGTTACCACCATATTTTACTGAGGAAGGTGGTTCATGGTACAACGGAACTGCTGATGCCATCTTTAAGAATATGGATTTTATTGATGAAATGAATCCAGAATATGTATTGATACTTTCAGGTGACCATCTCTATAAGATGGATTATAATGAAATGCTAAAGTATCACAAAAATACAAAAGCAGACCTCACAGTATCAGTTATAAATGTAACTTTGGAAGAGGCAAGTCGTTTTGGTATCATGTCAGTTGATAGTGACTTGAAAATAACAAAGTTTACAGAGAAACCAAAGAAACCAGATAGCACTTTGGCATCTATGGGTATATATATATTTACTTGGAGTGTGCTTAGAAAGGCTTTGATAGAAGATAGCACTGATGAAAAGAGTGAACATGACTTTGGAAAAAATATCATTCCAAATCTTTTAGCAGAGAATAAGAGATTGCTTGCATATGAGTTTAAGGGATATTGGAAAGATATCGGAACTATAGATAGTTATTATGAAGCAACTATGGATTTGCTTAAGGATAATCCACACATAGATATTTTCTCAAAGGAACAAAAGATTTTTTCTAATTCAAATATTTCACCACCACACTTTGTAGGTGCAAATGGAAAAGTTGAAAAGAGTTTAGTATGTAATGGTTGCATCATAGATGGAACTGTAACAAACTCAATTCTTTCTTCAAATGTAATAGTGGAGAAGGGTGCAGAGGTTATAGATTCAATTCTTTTACCAAATGTAAAAGTTAGAGCAGGTGCTAAGGTAATAAGAGCAATAGTTGGTGAGAGTAGTGAAATAAGTGCAAAAGCGAAACTTGGGTCAGCTGCTAAAAATTCAGAGATCGCACTTATTGGCGACAACGAAGTATATAAATAGGAGGGGATATGGAAAGATTAGCAGGTTTAATATCAACCAATTATAACAATAAAAGATTTGGAAAACTTACAGCACATAGACCTATAGCAGCTATACCATTTGGAAGTAGATATAGATTGATTGACTTCCCACTTTCAAATATGATTAATAGTGGCATCACTAATGTGGGAATCATTACGCCACATTTATATAGAAGTATAATGGACCATCTTGGATCTGGTAAAGATTTTGGTTTATCAAGAAAAAATGGAGGACTCTTTATACTTCCTGGTACTACTTATGGTTATGACCTTGGAGTTGGTAAGTTTTCTATAAGAGATTGTTGTGGAAATTATCAATTCTTTGAAAGAATTAAATGTGATAAGATAGTACTTTCAACTTGTAGCAAGATATACAATATTGATTATAGAGATGTAGAAAAATATCACATTGATAAAGATGCGAATATCACTTTTGTATATCAAAAAGATGCTACAGGTGATGCTGGAGATATAGTATTTGATTTTAGTGACAAAGGTAAATTAAAAGGTATTAGAAGACTTAAGAAAAAAGAGAAAAAAGTAAATCTATATCTTGATGGCACTATTATAGAAAAGAATGCAATGATAAAAATCCTTGATTGGTATAAGGATAATAGCTATATGGATATAATGGATGCTATAGCTGAAAACTTAGGAAGATTTTCAATAGCAACTTATGAGTTTACTGGATTCGCTAGAGCGATCAGTAGTTTAGAAGATTATATCAGTGTATCACTTGAACTTCTTGATGATAAAGTAATGAAAGAATTATTTACAGGTGATAGACTTATACATACAAAAATTCATGATGCACCACCAGTTAAATATTTTGATAGAGCTAAAGTAAAAAATGCACTTGTAGGTACTGGTTCAATTATAAAAGGACAAATTGAGAATTCAATTATATTCCGTGATGTTGTAGTTGAAGAGGGTGCAAAGATAAAGAACTCTGTAATCATGCAGAGGTGTAAGATAGGTAAGAAAGCAATTATCGAGAACTGTATTTGTGAAAAGGCAGTTGTGATTGACGACGGAGAGTCGCATAAAGGAACAGATAAAAAACCAGCAGTATTGACAAATGATTAGTGAGGATATATATGGGTATTGATAACAACGAAAATGAGGACGTGCAAAATGAATCTTTACAGGGTGGAGGGAACATATATAATTGGTGGTTATATCCAAATGAAAGTTCACAAGCTTCACAATTAAAAGAAGCAGTGGATAGTATATCGGATATAATTGAAGAAGAGGGCTCGCATAACTCGCCCGTACAAGAGATGGAAGAAGTAGAAGATGGCTCGCAAGCTTTGCCCGTACAAGATGAGGTAGAGGGCTCGCAAGCTTTGCCCGTACTTGATAATGAAGAGGGCTCAGTAACTTCGCCCGTACAGGAGCAGGAAGAAGTGGTCGTAGAGACTCAACCTTCGAATATCAAGGTTTTGTTTGCAGCGTTTGAGGCAAGTCCATTTATGAAGACAGGTGGACTTGGAGATGTGGCCGGTGCCTTACCTATATATTTAAATGATATAGGTGTGGACACAAGAGTTATAATGCCATTATTTTCTTCTATAAAAGAAGAGTATAGACGTGAGATGAGAAAAATCGCGGAGTTCTATGTGCCATTTAGTTGGAGAAATCAATACCTCGGAGTTTATGAATATAAAAATGTCAACACTATAATTTATTTCTTAGATAATGAATATTATTTTAAGAGAGATAAGGCGTATGGATATTTTGATGATGGCGAGAGGATAGCATTCTTTTCAAAAGCATTACTTGAAACTTTAGTGCATATTGATTTTGATCCAGATGTACTTCATTTAAATGATTGGCACACTGCATTGTCTGCTGTGTATTTGCGTGAAATGTACCAAGGTTTAGAGAAGTTTAGAAGAATAAGAACTGTATTTACTGTACACAATCTAAAGTTCCAAGGTAAGTTTGATCCAAAGATGCTCAAAGACCCAATTGACCTTTATAGATATGATGATGCAAGAAGACAGCTCCTTCAAAAAGATGCAGTAAACTATATGATGGGAGCATTAAACTATGCTGACTATCTAACTACTGTAAGTCCTACTTATGCTGAAGAAGTAAAAAATTCTTTCTTTGGAGAAGGACTTGAAGAAATATTCAATAGAAGGGCAAGTATATTTAGAGGCATAGTGAATGGTATAGATTATTACGTATATAATCCAAAGACAGATAAAAATATTTTTGTAAATTATGATATAAATACTTTAGAAGAGAAAAAGAAAAATAAGATTGGTATACAGAGAGAACTTGGACTCAATGAAGATGAAAATGTATGCGTGATAGGTCTTATAAGTAGATTGACAGAGCAGAAGGGAATGGATTTACTTACTACTATATTTGAAGAAATGATAAATACTTTGCATGTGCAGTTTGTATTACTTGGACAAGGCGATAGAAAATATGAAGATGCATTTAGGTATTTTGAGAATAAATATAGAGGTAGAGTAAGTTCAAGTATCTGTTTCTCTGAAGAGAGATCAAGAAGAATATATGCTGCATCAGATTTGTTCTTGGTGCCAAGTGTATTTGAACCATGTGGACTTAGTCAACTTATAGCGATGAGATATCTATCACTTCCAATAGTAAGAAAGACTGGAGGATTAAAAGATACTGTAGAGCCATACAATAAGTTTACTAAAGAGGGCACAGGTTTTGCCTTCCAAAATATAAATGCACATGATTTGTTATTTACTATAAAAGATGCAGTTGCACTTTACTATGATGATAGAGAGACATTCAATACTTTGATAAGAAATGCAAGTGAAAAAGATTATTCTTGGGCAAGCTCTGCAAGAGAATATGAAAAGATGTATAGAGAGTTGACGGGGAAATAGTCTAATGTAGTTGACTAAAAAGGAGACAAGGCATGAGAGTTTATTTTAATTCAAGGGATGAATTTTATAAAAATCCATTTGGAGCGGTTAAGACCAATACAGAGATTACTTTAAGACTTAGAGTTAGTGAACATATAAAAGGTCTTAAGTGTTATGTGGCGATGTGGAAGGATGATGAGAAACTTCCAGAAATTGAGATGGAAAAAGAGTGTGAAGATAATGGCGATGATATTTATATTGCCAAATTCAATGCGCCAAAAGACAGTGCTCTTATATGGTATCATTTTGTTCTTCAAAGCTTTGATGAAAAATATTTTTATTCAAATAATGAATTGCAATCTGGTGGTGAAGGGATGCTAGTTGACAATAGCCCTATAAGTTTTCAACAGACAGTTTACAAAGAGGATAAGACACCAAATTGGTTTAAAGAGGGAATAGTTTATCAGATATTCCCTGATAGATTTAATCGTGGAGAAGATTATGAGAAGAGAAAGGAAGATACTCTCAAACGAATAGAAGGAAAAAATCACGGAAAAGTATTTGTTGACGATTGGTATAAGATTCCAGTTTATGATAGAGATGAAAATGGTGGAGTATATACATTTGAGTTTTATGGTGGTACATTAAAAGGTATAGAAGAAAAATTATCTTATCTCAAATCGCTTGGGGTTACATGTATTTATCTGAATCCAATCTTTGAAGCCAGAAGCAATCACCGTTATGATGTAGGTGATTATATGAAGATAGATTCATTCCTTGGTGATGAGAAAAGTTTTAAATCACTTGTAAATGAAGCAAAAAAACTTGGTATAGGAATAATCCTTGATGGAGTGTTTAGTCATCAGGGTGCAGACTCAGTATATTTCAATAAGTTTAGTAATTATGACAGCGTTGGTGCTTACAACAGTAAGGAGTCACCATATTATACTTGGTATAATTTTACAAAATATCCAGATGAGTATGAGTGCTGGTGGGGAATAAGTGATTTGCCTGAAGTAAAAGAGATGGAACAAAGCTATCTTGATTTTATTTGCAAAGGTTTTAATTCTGTTATTAAGCATTGGATGAAACAAGGCATCGCTGGATTTAGACTTGATGTTGCTGATGAATTGCCAGATGAATTTATAGTTGAAATCAGAAAGGCAATGGACAAGGCAAATAAAGACAACATACTCATAGGTGAAGTGTGGGAAGATGCTACAAACAAAGTGTCTTATGATAAACATAGAAAATATTTTATGAATCAATCACTTAAATCTGTCATGAATTATCCTTTTATGAACAATGTAATTAGTTTTATGAAAGGTTATATATCTGCTTATGAACTCTCAGAATATTTTTATAAGCAGATGGAGAATTATCCAAAAGAATATTTTTATAGTAATTTAAATCTTGTTGACGGACATGATAGAGTGAGAATCATAACTCAATTATCAGATTCAAGAGATGTTGATGAGGTAAAAGAAGAAGATAAGATACATCATGGCATAGAAAGAGATAAATATTTACTTGCTGTAAGTAGATTGAAAGTTCTTTCAGTTATTCAATACACAGTACCAGGCACTCCACTTTTGTATTATGGAGATGAAGTCGGTGTATATGGATACAATGATCCATACAATAGAAAGACTTATCCTTGGGGAAATGAAGATAAAGAATTACTTGCTCATTATCAAGTGCTTGGTAAAATGAGAAATGACAATACAGAGGTTTTTGGCGAAGGAGATTTCAAACCAGTATATAGTGGAAATCATACATTTGCATTTGAGAGAAATTATAAAGGAAGAAAAGTAATAGTTATAGTCAATAGAGGTATATTCCACGAAGAGGGAGAGCATGTAGAGATTGATGTGAATGGGTCAAAAGCAGTTGACTTACTTGGTGGAGAAGAAATATCAATCAATGATAACAAACTGATAGTAGATATACCATCACTTGGATATAAGGTGCTTGATATAAAGTAAGGAATGAAAGAAAGAAAAAATCAGAATAATGCCATATATGTAGGAATCGACGTTGGTGGGACGTCGATTAAGTTTGGGATATTTGATAAAAACAAAAACTTGATTGATAAGTTTTCTATCAATACAGAGATAAAAAAAAATTGCAATGAAAAACATTTAATCAATGCTATATTTGATATAGTCAGCGAATATTACAACAGTAAGAAATTGAAAGAAAATAAAATTCTTGGTATAGGTTTTGCAATGCCCGGGCCAGTTATCAACAATAAACTATTGCATGCTATAAATATTAATTGGAAGAAAGAGTATGATATAGTAAGTGCCACAAAAAAAAGATTTGGAAAGAATACAAAAGTTTGTGTGCTTAACGATGCTAATGCGGCAGCTTTGGGAGAGTACAACTATACATTAAAAGAAAAGTATGAATCCATCTGTCTTATAACTCTTGGAACTGGTGTTGGTACAGGCATAATAATCAATGGAAAACTTATAGAAGGAAAGAGTGGAATCGCTGGAGAAGTTTCTCACATAAGAGTTGACTATTCTGATAGTGCTGTAAAATGTAATTGCGGAAACATAGGTTGTGTAGAGACTATGGCAAGTTGTACAGGATTAATTAATATCTACAATAGACTGATTAATAAAGATAGTACTACAAAAAATATTTATAGAGATAATCAAAGTAGCAAAAATGGTGCAAGAGAAATAATACACTTAGCAAAAAGAGGGGACAGTGTCGCACTTAACGCTTTAAACATCGCACTTGATAATTTAAGCAAATTAATTGTGATACTTATGCATGTATATGAACCAGAGGTAATACTTATAGGTGGTGGCATGTCAAATGCAGGTGCGATTATTATAAATATAATCAAGAAACATTTGAAAGAAAAAGTGTTTATGACAAAATTACTTCCTAATATAATGATAGCAAAATTAAAAAATGATGCAGGTCTCTGTGGCGCTGTAGTAAACTTATAACAAAAAGATGCAAAGGTATCGGTATTATGTCAGAAAATAAACTAAGTAATATAATTAAAAAAATATATCGAAGTGCTATAGTTATTATGTTGCTATTTTCAATTAATAGCGTTGTGTTTGCATCAAGCAATGATGAATTGGTAGATAAATTAAAATCTATGAAAATGGTTACTGAATATAAAACTACTACAAGTGTTGATGAGTTAGAGACAATTACCTTTGGTAGATATAATCAGAAAAAAGATGAGTATGGCATATACAATAAAGAAGCTGTTGAGTGGATACTAGTATATAGAGATGATAGAAATGCATTACTTATGAGTAAATATATATTGGATTGCAAGCCATTTAATAATGAGCATCCAAAACTTGATGGAGAATCAATGCTAATAACTGGTTCGGATGTATCTTATATGGCCTCAGATTGGAAACGTTCAACACTTAGAAAGTGGATGAATGACTATATGTACAATGAAATGTTTGATGCAAGTGAAAAGGAATTAATTAATATGGCATATCTTGATAATAAGTTTTTATATGATACTGGTAATTATATATGGAAGGGAAATAACACAGAAGATAATTTATTTATATTAAATGAAGAAGAACTTTATCATTTTTTTGGTAAAAATAATAGAGAAGATGAGAAATCAAAACTC
>OMRR01000187.1 GCA_900313535.1 uncultured Eubacteriales bacterium | reverse complement strand
GTGCTTTTGTGTCCGTAGCTCAGCTGGATAGAGCAACGGCCTTCTAAGCCGTGGGTCGGAGGTTCGAATCCCCTCGGGCACACAGAAGAAGAAATCGCGAGATTTCTTTTTTTGTGGTATAATTGTATGGACGAGGCATCTCAACTATTTCTTATGTGAGATATATGTTGAAGTGCATCATCAGTATAATTTAATAATGAATAATACAGTTAAAAAAAATAAATATTTTATATTTGCAATAATCGCTTACGTTACTTTATTATTATTGTCATGCAACCATTATACAAATAGTAGCAATATTAATCAGAGCAGAGATGAGGAAATTCGTTTTGATAGTCATGATGAATTTAAGAATCGAATTAATGATAATAAAAAATTAGATATCTATAAATATTACGATGTATTTGATCTTTCACCAATAGAAATCATCATTCCAAAAAATCAAACAAATTCTCAAAGTTTATCTGTTGTTGTCGATGATAATTGCGGGCATTTGATTGTGTTTGATGGTGGAAGGGTGGAGGATGCTGATTATCTATGTGATATTATTAAAGATAATGGGGGGATAGTCACGACATGGTTTATAACTCACATTCATGATGATCATATAGGAGCGTTATATAAGATATTAAGTGACAAGAGGACTGACATTAGTATAAATAAAATAGTATACAATTTTGCCGATTTTGAGTGGTACTATAGTAAGATGGGAAATGATGCGGGAATTTATTATTTGTTTGAAGATGCTATTAAGAATTATAATGAACATTTGAGTTCAATTAGTAAAGATGAAATTTATATCATTAATCATGATAACATTGATACACATCGTTTTTCTTATCAGGCATTAATAAAAGATAATAGTCCAAAGTTATATTGTGGAAATGGCCCAAAGCCTGATCCAAATCAAGTGTGGTATAACAGTATGCATTTAATTGATGTTACCCCTTTAAATGATGTATATACTTTAGATCAAGATCCTATAAATAATACGTCTATAGTCTATCAAGTATCACTATTAGATTATAAGTATAATATGTTGATATTTGGTGATTTAGGATATGAAGGTGGTAATAAGTTATTTGAATATATAGATAGTGCTGACAATAAATATTTCGCAAAGAAGGTATATAGTTCTGACATTGTTGTCTTGGCTCACCACGGGCAAAATGGAATTGACCCAGAAATTTATAAAAAATTTAAACCAACGGTAGTTGTTTGGCCTACCTCAAAAGATGTTTATGAAAATGCAAATGAAAAGTACTATACTGATGATACAAAAAAAGCATTAAGTGAAATAAATAGTATAAAGTATCAAATTAAATCATATGAAGAGACAGCGGTTATAAGATGAGAGAAATAATAAGAAAAAACAAGGTTGTATATAGTTACGAAGAGCATAAACTGTCTGACGGAGTTCATACAGCAATTATTTTATATGCAGTAGCTGTTTCATTGCTTGTTATTTCAATATTAATATCATATATGTGCTTGGGTGAAGCACCAAGTATAGTCGCCGGAATTGGAATATCATCTATACTTTTCAACATAGGTTCTATGGCAAGTATAATACTTGAAGTGTACTTGTATAATAATTTTCATGCTGAGATAAGGACTATGTTGCTACTACAGTTAATACTATTTACTGTTTGGATATTTATAATATGATAAAAAAAATTAAAAATTTAAATTTACGAACTATAGCGAATTCGGGACAATGCTTTAGAATGTATGAAGTAGAAGAAAATGTATTCAATGTGTTGTCAAGCGATAAGATGCTTAGAGTAACAATGATAAATAATGACACTTATGATTTCGATTGCAGTGAAAAGGAGTTCAAGTATTATCATCACTATTTTGATTTATCGGATAGTTATGGGAAATATAGCAAGATATGTAAAAGTAATGATAAGTTTTTAAAAAAATGTATTGACTTTAGTAAGGGCCTAAGAATTTTAAATCAAGATAAGTTTGAAATGATAATTTCGTTTATTATATCTCAAAGAAAATCTGTAAAAGCAATTCAAACCTCTATAGAAAGAATGTGCAAATTGTCAGGCAAAGCAATTAAAAATAAGTATGGCACATTTTATTCATTCCCAAATGCTAAAGAAATATTGAAATTGAGTAAGGTACAGCTTTTGTCTTGTGGAATGGGATATAGGACAGATTACATTGTTGATTTTTGCAAAGATTATATTGCAGGGAAATATGATTTAGAAAAAATGGATAAAATGTCAGATGATGAGTTAATTGAAACTTTACTAACAATCAAAGGGGTTGGAATTAAAGTTGCCTCTTGTGTAGCATTATTTGCATATCACCGAATGAGTATTTGTCCTGTGGATGTATGGATAAGTAGAGTGCTAGATAAAAAATATAATGGCAAAATACCGAAAGAGTATCAAGAATATGCGGGAATGATTCAGCAATATTGGTTTAATTACACGAGAATAAACAAGCTTGATTAAATAATGACAATGACTAAAAGATTTAAAATTTATATAAAATCAAATTGGTATCATATAGAGAAAATGATTTATACAATTTGATTAATAACAATTCGCCAATTTTATCTAAAAAATTGAAAGAGATAGGTAATTATAAAAAGGGTGGCAAAATAGGATTTGAGACATTGATAACTAAATTACAAGAAAAATGCTATGTCATAACTAATGATTTTGTATATCTTAGAGATAAAAATGGTAATCCATATGGATGGGGAGTAGCAGAGTACACTACACCAGAAAAATTTTATGGGAAGTCATTTGCAAATAAAACATATAAGAGGACTCCTGAAGAATCTTATGAAAGGATGTTTAATCATTTGTCTGAGATTTTGCCAGATGCAAGTGATAAAGAAATAAAAAGAATACTCAAATAATGTAAAAGTAGAATACACAAAATGAAAGGATATTTAGCAGATGATAAATAGTAAAAAAAGTATTAGAGTATTAAATATTGGTGTAATATTGCTTTCTTCGCTTTTATTAGCATCTTGCCAAAATTCTGATAGTGTAGTTGATAGTGAAGAAGTGATATATGAGACGATGAGTTTTAATGATTTATATGACGAAAAATTGATAACAACAAGCGTATTTAATTTAGATAAAAAGTATAATAATTTAGAAGAACAAATTTCATATATGAGAAAGGTGTCAGAATATAATGATGGCAGTGCCGTTGAAGATTTCGACACTATTTTTTTGGGAAAGATTGAGCAGGATGGTATATATGACAATGGCAAGGAAGACATTGAGTGGATTTTGTTATATAGAGATGATGAGAAAGCAATTCTTCAAAGCAAATATATAATAGATGAAATAGATTATTTAAAAGACTTACTAGATTTATTAAACAAGAAGTATAGAAATGAATTATTTGACAAAGAAGAAATTGGAATAATTCAAAAAATGGGGCTCTTGCGATATGAAGATTTAATAGAATATTATGGTGATGTGGGAATAGAAGAGTATAGAGAAAGTTATAGTAATGGAGAAGATGTTGCAAAGAATAAAGTATATAATAATAAGATAGCTACAAAAGAAACTGATTATGTAAAAAAAGTAATATACAATGACAATAAAAGGAAACAAGCCACATATTATAAGTTTCAAGAAGAGGAGAATTATAAAAATAATAATGTAAGAATTGACGATTCTCATTCGATGGTAGGGGGATACTATTTTTTAGAATCGGATCTAATTTATAATGATGATGATATACCATTTTGCTTTGAGGCTAGGGATGCTGTATCAAATGCAGGCATAGTAGAAAAGAATTTTTGTGTAAGTAGTGATTATTTGCATGTAGGTGAGAATAATTATATACAATATTTATCTGGTCTTAGACCTATTATATATGTAGATTTAAAAAAGGCTAAAAACTTTAAAATAAAAAATGAATATAAAAAGTATAAATATTATGAGTTAAAAAAGGGACAAGTGTTTGATATATCTAATATAAAAAATGTACACTCTGTAAGAGAATATCCTGACAATACATATTTAGAAAATATTGAATCTGTTGTGATAGGGTCAGTATCAGAAGCAGACAAAGAAGCCAAAGATTTGATTGAGTGGATAGTGCTTGACAAGGTCAATGGAGCCTATTTACTTATGTCAAAATATCCTATCGCATTAAAAAGATTTGATGAAGAGGGAAGAAATGTTGATTATCTAAATTCATCAATTAGAAAATGGCTAAATGATGAGTTTTACAATAATTCATTTACTAATGAGCAAAAAAAGAAAATTAAAACAGTTAAATATAAAGTCAATGATCAAACAAATAATATAGAAGACAAGGTGTTTTTATTAAGTGCAGCTGATATAAGCGAGTATTTTGCTAAACACATTAATTATAATTTTATAAACATTGATGTAGATTTAGATAAGCTAAACTCACATTATGTGGACTCTGATTACTTAGATAGCAAAAAACTTCTTTCAAATACTATGCTATTTAATTATAGAAAAACAAGTGTCCATAAAAAGCCTTTTAGTGGTAAATGGAATGATTTTCATCAAGGATTTCTTCTAAGGGATAATGGTGATTATGATTATTTAGTAAAGTATATAGATAATGATGGTAATGTAAGAAATGATGGCACTTTAACTGATATGCCTTACATTCCTATACGACCTGCAATTTATGTGAGCGACAAAAAAGTAGATATAAAAATAGATTATGATAGTAAAGCACGAAATGCAGTTGAAAAAATAGATGATTATAAAAGTATAATTGGTGAAATAGATAATATTTTTATTGGTAAGTGTGAGCAAGATGGTGATTTGTTAAATGGAAAAGAAGATATAGAGTGGAGCATTATCGGCAAAGAAGATGACGATTTAATACTTATAAGTAAATATATATTGGATGCTGAAAAGATTAATAAAAATAATAAAATATGTAAATATGAAAATTCATTAGTGAGAAATAAATTATTGTGCTTATATAATGAATATTTTAATGATGAAGAAAAGTCATTGCTCATTGAAAGAAGGAATATAAATTATAAAAGTGTATTAGACGGAGAAAATGGAAGCGAAAAAACTGATGAAAAATTATTTATTCTGTCAATTGATGATATAAGGCGATATATAGGCGATACTAATAAGTCATATGATGTCTTAAAATCAGAGAATACTTATTATTTAAATACAAGAAATGATATTCAAAGGATGCCAAATGATTTATATTTGAATGATAATTATTTTCTAAGGTCAATAGGTGCTATAGGTTACTCATACTATATTGATAAAACTACATTTAATGGCAAAAATGTTGATGACTTTGGCGGCTATGAGACTTTTTGGTCAAATGTAGATAAAAATGGTCAAGTTAAATTTATTAAGGTGAATGACTATTATAATAATACAGAATATTATTCTGGGGTAAGGGATTCGTTGGATATTATAATTGATGATATATATATGAATGGTATAAGGCCATGTATAAAAGTAAACATAAATAGTTTGAAAGAATATTTATCTAAAGATAGAAATATTAATATTTATAAACATAAAAAAATAGATAAAGGCAAAATATATAGTATAGATGAAATAGCAAAAGTTAAAGAATTGAAGAAGAATGAAGATTATAAATCATTTGATTATATTGATATGGTGAAATTTGGAAAATATAAATTAGATAAGGACAGCAAAGCATGCGATTTAGAATGGTTTGTGCTTTCTAAAGTTGATGACAAGGCACTTTTACTAAGTAAATATCTAATAGATAAAGGAAAATTTGATTTTGATGAAATATGGGGATTTTCTGATGTTAGAAAAAAATTAAATGGTGACTTTTATAATAATTCATTTAATGATAAAGAGAAAGAGAAGATTTTAACTACCTTAGTTGAGTCAAAGGGTAGTAATCAAGAAGCAACTCATGATAAAGTTTTTTTGCTTGATGAAAAGTTAATAAATGAATATATATTAGATGGTGATGTAAATAATGAAAAATATTTGCAGAAGTTTAATAGATTAAAAGTGTCAAAGTATTTAAAAGATTTTGTAATATCTTATAATAGAAATCGCGAGTATGGAAAACTTGATTATGAAGCATTTGCGCCATATTGTTTAAATAACAACAATGAAAACGATGATTTTGACCCCTATGTAGATTTTAATGGACAAATCTATTATCGTAGTTGGTATGACACAGGCATAAGACCAGTGATGTGGATTAAACTAGATGATAAAGTGATTGATGAATATGAAGTTAAACCTAAAATGAAAAAGTATGCCTATGGTGATGTGATAGAAGATAAAATAAGAAAATCGGACGATATATCAAAATATAGTGTAGATAATAAAGTGGAAGATTTTGATATAGTTGAATTTGGGAAATTTTTCCAAGGGGAAGAGGGCAAAGATAATTCAAAAGGCAAAATATATTATAATACAATGGATACAATAGATGAGTATAATGAGTTGTTTATTAATAATAAAAACAAATATAGCAGCATTAAACTCAAATATGATAAATCAATGGATAAAAATATTGAATGGATAATACTTGATAAAAATGATGATTACGCATTACTTATGAGTAAATATATACTTTATACTATAAATGAAGATGGCAATAGTTTTGATGAATGGCATAATAATGATAGAGAATTT
>OMRR01000011.1 GCA_900313535.1 uncultured Eubacteriales bacterium | reverse complement strand
GTAAAAATCGCAATTGTACTTACCGTAAGTATTTTTTTAACTAGTTTATTTTGTACTTGCGCAAGCACTAATATCGTGTATCAAAACTCAGGTGGACCGGGAATGATAGAAGAGACTAAAGAGACTGAACCTATAATTGGTACACAAATTATAAATGTATCTACCGAAAGTAATATATATATTCATGATGGTATAGCATATGTAAAGGGTGAAGATAAAGGAAGATTTTCTTTATCGGGTTATTGTGCTTGTACAAAGTGTGGCACTGGTACAGGAATAACTGCAAGTGGAAAACCAGTTAGAGAAGCACACACTATAGCATCTGATTGGAAGGTACTTCCAAAGGGCACAGTAATCATATTAGAAAATGCTGTGGGAAAAGATGGACAGGTGTATGATGGAGTGTATGTGGTTGAAGATAGAGGTGGTGGAGTTAAAAATAATCATTTAGATATTTATAGACCAACTCATGAACTTGCATCACTTGTTACACACTATGGTAGAGCGTATGGAAATGTGTATATAGCAGAACCTTACATAGAGGCAACTGAGTCAGAAATTAAAAAAGATAAGAAAAAGTAGGAGGGTAGTATGGATAGTAATTGCATTTTTTGTAAGATAATTAATAAAGAGATACCATCAAAGGTAGTGTATGAGGATTCAGATTTTTTAGCAATGCTTGATATAGCACCTGCTACTAAAGGACATGTGCTCATAGTACCAAAGGAGCATGCTGAGACATTAAGTGATCTAAGTGATGATAAGGCATCTAAGATTTTAGTACTTGCAAAGAAAATCATAGTTGCCATGCAAAAGGTTCATAACTTTACAGATTATAATATAATACAAAATAATGGTAGAATAGCTGGGCAAAGTGTAAATCATTTCCATTTGCATCTTATACCAAGGTATAGCGTAGATGAAGTAGGACTTTGGGTGCCACATGAAGATGATCCATCTGTGACAGAAGAGCTTGCTGCTAAGGTTAGAAATTTAGTATAGTTTATAAAAAAAATAATAATATATAAATACATGGGAGGTATTTGTTATGATTCAGAAATTAAATCCAATACTTGAAGAAGCTACAAGAAAAAATCGTGCCGTAGGGGCGTTTACTGCTACTAGTTTTGAAATTTTAAGAGCTATTATCGAAGTGGCTGAAAAGAGAGGCGAGCCAGTTATAATTAAGCACTCAGCAACTTTTGAAAATGAAGTACCACTTAAATATATGGGACCTGTAATTATAGAACTTGCTAAGAAGGCTAAGATCGATATTTGTCCTATGCTTGATCACTGCAAAGATAAAGACTATATAATGCAAGGTTTGAAGATGGGATTCACTGCTGTAATGTATGATGGAGCAGATTTACCATTTGAAGAGAATGTAAAGAAGGGAAAAGAGATAGTATCTCTTGCAAAGTCTGCAGATGCAAATATAGAGGCAAGCTTTGGTTTTGTAGGCGGACATAAGAGTGAGGAATCTACAATTACTGATGTAGAACAATTAATGAAGTATTTAAAAGAAGTTGACATAGATGCATTAGCACCATCAGTTGGCAATTCACACAATGCTGCTGATCAAAAAGAACTTAACTACAATTTACTTAAAGAAATTTCTGAAAAGACTAATCTCCCATTAGTTTTACATGGTGCAGGAACTCTTCCTAAAGATGCTATAAGAAAAGCAATTGAGTGTGGTGTAAGAAAGGTAAACTATTTCTCAAATGCTGGTATAGAGGAGATAAAGAATTATCTTGCAACTACTAAAGTATTCTCATTTATGTCTATGATGAATTTGGTTGTGGATGCAGTTGCTAAGGATATAAATGAGGCTATGGCATTGTTTTCAATGAAATAATGTTTTGATGAGCGGTTTTGGCCGCTCTTTATTTTACATAGAGAGGATAAACTTAAATGAAAAGTGTAGAGTATAGCCCTATGGGGGTGTGCGCTAGAAGAATAACTTTTGATTTGGATGGTGATAAAATTTACAATGTAAAGTTTTATGGCGGATGCAATGGAAATTTAAAAGCAATATCTATACTTGTAAATGGAATGAGCGTAGATGAAATTGAAAGTAAATTAAAAGGTAATCTTTGCGGTGACAAAGGTACCTCATGTGCTGATCAATTGGCAATAGCTGTTAGATCGGCATATGAGAATAACAAATAGTTTTAGGAGGGTGTTATGAAGATATATACTACCGATAAAATTAGAAATGTTGTGTTACTTGGACATAGTGGATCAGGTAAGACATCAATGGTTGAAGCTATAGCAAAGGTTGCTAAAATAACTGATAAGATGGGTTCTATTGATGAAGGAAACACTATATCAGATTTTGGCAAAGAAGAACAAAAGAGAAAGATTTCATGTCAGACTTCTGTAATTCCACTTGAGTGGGATAGCAGAAAGATTAATGTTATCGATACTCCAGGATTCTCTGATTTCGTTGGTGAGGTAGAAGAGGCTTGTGGGATAGCAGATGCTGCTGTGATTGTTGTAAATGGTAAGTCAGGTATACAGGCAGGAACAAAAAAGTCTTGGGATATCTGTGAAAAATATAAATTGCCAAGATTTATTCATGTAACAAATATGGATGATAACAATGCATCATTTAGACAAGTTGTTGATGATGCTACAGAAATATTTGGTAAAAAAGTTGCACCAATCAACCTTCCGATACGTGAAAATGAAAAATTTGTAGGTTATGTAAATATTATTTCAAGAAAAGCTTATAAGTGGCAGGGCGACGAGGCTGTAGAGTGTGAAGTGCCAGAGTACAATAAAGAGTATCTTGAAAAGTATAGAGCCATACTTATGGAATCAGTTGCAGAGACATCTGAAGATATGATGGATAGATATTTTGCTGGAGAAGAGTTCTCTGAATTTGAAATTCGTTCAGCACTTAAAAATAATGTATGTAATGGTTCTATAGTACTTATGGGTATGGGATCTAATATGCTTGCACAAGGAATATATACTACACTTGATGATATAATTAAATATTTCCCATCACCTGATCAAAAAGAATTAAATGGTATAAATAAAAATACTAATGAACTTGTAGGATTAAACTATGACTTTTCAAAGCAAAAATCTGCATATGTGTTTAAGACTATGGTTGACCCATATATTGGTAGATATTCATTTATCAAAGTATGTAGTGGCGTGCTTAAGACTGATGACTTGATGTACAATGTATCAAGAGAAGAAGATGTAAAGATTGGTAAGATATATGTATTATCTGGAAATAAAGCACAAGAGGTATTTGAATTGCATGCTGGAGACATAGGTGCTTTAGCAAAACTTTCAAATACTAAGACAGGTGATTCACTTGCTACAAAGGCTATGCCTGTATTGTTTGCTAAAACTGAAATTTCTAAGCCATATACAGTAAAGGCATATAGAGCAAAAGAAAAGTCAGATATAGATAAACTTGCACAGTCTATAGCTAAGTTGTGTGAAGAAGATTTGACACTTAAGTCTATAAATGATACTGCTAACCATCAAATGTTGCTCTATGGTATAGGAAATTTACAACTTGAGATGGTTGCAAGTAGATTGCTCAATGAATATAAAGTTGAGATTATCTTGGAAGAACCAAGAGTTGCATTTAAAGAAACAATTAGAAAAACTTCAGATGTAGAGTATAAACATAAGAAACAATCAGGTGGTCATGGTCAATATGGTCATGTAAAGATGAGATTCTCTCCATCAAATGATTATGACAATGCATTTGAATTTGGCACAGAAGTAGTAGGTGGTGCGGTACCAAAGAATTACTTCCCTGCAGTTGAGAAGGGACTTGCTGATTGCTGTGAAAGAGGTCCACTTGCTGGATACCCAGTAGTGGGAGTAAAGGCTGTACTTTATGATGGATCATTCCATGAGGTTGACTCTTCAGAAATGGCATTTAAGCTTGCTACTATAGGAGCATTTAAAGATGGGTTTATGAAAGCGAGTCCATGTTTACTTGAGCCAATAGTTACTATGAGAGTTGTAGTTGATGATAAGTTCACAGGAGACGTAATTGGTGACTTAACAAAGAGACGTGGTAGAGTTCTTGGTATGAACCCAACTCAAAATAAGAAAACTCAAGTTGAGGCTGAAGTGCCTATAATGGAAATCAATGATTATATAACTACTTTAAGTTCAATGACAGGTGGTACAGGTTCATTCTCTTACGAATTTGCAAGATACGAGGAAGCACCAAAAGATATTTGCGACAAAGAAGTGGAAAAAGCAAAGGCAATGAGAGAGGCGGAGAAGGAAGAGCAGTAGAATAATGTACTATTGGTTGCTACAAAGATATTAAAAATATAGCAGACTATATTTCATCAGTATTTCTAGATGATAATTTAGCAAAATAGAGTTGTATTAGAACTATTTGCAGATATTAAGAAATTGTCATATCTTGCACCTATGTTTCAGTTATGCGAAAATGAGAAATTAAGAGCAGAAGGCATACGAAAGCACAGAGTGAAAAAGTATATTATTTATTATGTACTTAAAATATTAGCACTCAACTCTTGACATTGCTAACAAAAAGTGCTATAATGCCCTTTGTTAAGAAAGGGCATTTTTTAATTAACAAAATATAATTGTAGGGGCAAGCATTGCGAGCCCGAAAAGGAGGATATAAATTATGAAGTTAAAACCATTATTTGACAAAGTAGTTCTTGAGCAAAAAAAGCAAGAACAGACCACAGCATCTGGAATAGTTCTTCCAGGAAGTGATAAAGAGATGCCAATGCAAGGCAAGGTAGTTGCAGTAGGGCCAGGTGGCATCGTAGATGGCAATGAAGTTAAGATGGAAGTTCAGGTAGGACAAGATGTTATCTATTCTAAGTATTCTGGTTCTGAAGTAGAGATTGACAAGGTTAAATACGTAATACTAAAACAAAGTGATATACTCGCAGTAGTTGAATAATTTGGGGCTCGCACAGCTCGCCCATACAATGTGGCGATGTGATGTGAGTTAATTGTAGTCGCGGATATTGTCCGCTATCGTAGTCGCGAGCTCAGCGAGCGATAATATAGGAGGTAAATAATTATGGCAAAAGAATTGAAATATGGCGTAGAAGCTAGAGAGGCATTAAAGAAGGGTGTAGATCAAGTTGTTAAGGCAGTGTCTATAACACTTGGACCAAAGGGAAGAAATGTTGTAATAGATAAATCTTATGGTGCACCACAAATTATAAATGATGGTGTTTCTATAGCAAAAGAGATTGAGATAAAAGATGAGTTTGAGAATATGGGTGCTCAACTTGTAAAAGAAGTTGCAAGCAAGACAAATGATGTAGCTGGTGATGGTACTACTACAGCTACTGTACTTGCAGGAGCACTTATAGATGAAGGATTTAAGAACCTTGCAGCTGGTGCTAATCCAATAGTATTGAGAAAGGGCATTAAGAAGGCTGTTGATACTGTAGTTGAGTCTATCAAGAAGCAATCAACTCCAGTAGGTGGCAAGGATCAGATAGCAAAGGTAGCTGCTATATCATCAGGTGATGATGAGGTAGGTGCTATGGTTGCAGATGCTATGGAGAAGGTATCTAAAGACGGTGTTATAACTATAGAAGAGTCTAAGACTATGAAGACCGAACTTGATCTTGTAGAAGGTATGAAGTTTGATAGAGGGTATTTAAGCCCATATATGTGCACTGACATGGAAAAGATGGAATGTACATTAGAGGATCCATATATATTTATAACTGATAAGAAGATATCAAATATCCAAGATATACTTCCATTACTTGAAGAGGTCGTAAAATCAGGATCTAAGCTTCTCATCATTGCTGAGGATATAGAAGGTGAAGCACTTACTACACTTATAGTAAATAAACTTCGTGGTACATTTAATGTATGTGCAGTAAAAGCTCCTGGATATGGAGATAGAAGAAAAGAGATGCTTCAAGACATAGCTATACTTACAGGTGGTCAAGTGATAAGTGATGAGCTTGGACTTGAACTTAAGAAAGCAACTATTAAAGATTGTGGACGTTCTAAGTCAGTAAAGATTACTAAGGATGATACTATCATCGTAGATGGTCTTGGAGATAAGCAAACTATAAAAGATAGAGTAGGACAAATTAGAGCACAAATCTCTACCACTACATCAGATTTTGATAAAGAGAAACTTCAAGAGAGATTAGCTAAACTTGCTGGTGGAGTAGCAGTTATAAAGGTAGGTGCTACTACAGAAACAGAAATGAAAGAGGCTAAACTTCGTATGGAAGATGCACTTAACTCTACTCGTGCAGCAGTTGAAGAGGGAATAGTTGCAGGTGGTGGATCAGCTTATATACATGCTATACCAGATGTTGAAAAACTTGTAAATTCCCTTGAAGGTGATGAGAAAACTGGTGCAAAAGTGGTATTAAAGGCATTAGTTGCACCTCTCCACAAGATAGCTGAAAATGCTGGTCTTGATGGTTCAGTAGTTGTCGAGAAGGTAAAGAGCGAGAAAGAGGGTATGGGATTTGATGCATATAATGAAGAATATGTAGACATGGTTAAATCAGGAATTATTGACCCTGCTAAGGTTACAAGGTCAGCAATCCAAAATGCAGCATCTATAGCTTCATCACTTCTTACTACTGAGTCAGTAGTAGCAGATATAAAGGAGCCAACTCCACCAATGCCAGCAGGCGGTGGTATGGGCGGCATGGGCGGAATGATGTAATATTGCCCGTTAATTAGCATAATATAAGATATCACAATATAGAGCGGATTTGATATATCCGCTCTTTTTATGCCTAAAAGTCTTTATTTTTTATTGACATATAGTCCAAATTCAAATATAATATATATAAGAATTTTGTAAGAAAAATTTTTTTTATTTGACAAAATGGAGGGGAAAGTTTGTTATGCTTTTTGATTTATGTATAAATAAACAAAAAGAGAATGCTGCTTTAGATATGTATTTTGATACACATATATAGTTTTAAGTCACTTTATTTAAAGTGATTTTTTATTTGCAAATTATGTTGTGCTTTACTAATTTATAGGATAAAAGTTTGATGAGTAATTATGAAAAAATATCTGCCATAATACTATCTGGTGGTTTGTCAAAGAGAATGGGCAAGGATAAATGTGATTTAGAGTTTGATGGGGAAACATTACTTAAC
This sequence comes from uncultured Eubacteriales bacterium, assembly GCA_900313535.1. Classification (GTDB taxonomy): domain Bacteria; phylum Bacillota; class Clostridia; order Lachnospirales; family Lachnospiraceae; genus UBA3633. Next base: position 14,518 of record OMRR01000011.1, on the reverse strand, counting down.
TTGCAAATTGATAAAATGAAGTCAATCGGTATAACAGATATTATAGCATCAGGTTATAGAGGAAAAGATTGCAAGGCGAAAGTTATTAGCGATGATATTATGAAAGGTCCACTTTCTGGTATACTCTTAGGACTTAAGAATATAATTAATGATAGAGCATTTGTTATAAGCGTTGATGTGCCACTTGTAAGAGTGGAGAGTATAAAAAAAGTTATTGATTACTCATTTGAAAAAGATTTGGATATAGTGATGATGAGACACAATGGCAATAGAGAACCGCTAATGGGTGTCTATAAGAAAAGTTTAATAAATGATATAGAAAAAATACTTAAAGGCGACAAACTGAGCGTAATGAAACTTGCAGATGCAGTCAATTATGAATTTTTAGATATAGATGATGATGACAAGTATTATTTAAATGTTAATTACAAAGACGATTACGATAAATTATTGAAAATTAATATAAAGGGAGGCAAATAGTGATAATTTTATTATTTGTATTGTGGATAATATTTAATGGCAAGATTACAACTGAGATTGTAACTGTAGGCATAATCTTTTCACTTGCTATTACTTTATTCACAAAGAAATTTTTCTTTAAAGAGCAAAGAAACACTAAGCACATCATTAAGGAAGACTTGATGACGGTTGCTTACTTTGTAGTGCTTATTATAGAAATAATGAAAGCAAATATTGCAGTACTAACTGTTATGCTTAGTAAAGAAATAGATATAGAGCCATGCTTTTGTTATTTCAAAACGGATTTAAAGAATCCCATTCACAGAATTTTGCTTGCAAACTCTATAACCCTTACTCCTGGTACTATAACAGTAGAGTTATCAGATAAGGGTGAATATAAGGTGCACTGCCTTGATAAGAGTTTTGCACCAGGAATGGATGATTCTGTGTTTGTAAAAATGCTTAGAAAGATGGAGGAATTATAATGTTTGAGAATTTTCAAAATGCTATATTTATAATTTCGATGGCTATACTTTCTTTATCTATTATAGCAATATTTTTAAGGTCAGTTATTGGACCAACTGTTGCAGACAGAATCATATGTATAAACATGATTGGAACCAAGATAATCATATTTATATGTATGGTGGCTGGATTTTTGCAAGAAGACTTTTTGATAGATGTAGCACTTGTGTACGCACTTATAAATTTCGTATCTATAGTAGTGCTTACTTACGCATATGGTTATGTCTATGAAAAGAGAGAACTTGATAAAATAAAAAAGAAAGTGAAGAAAGGAGGCAAGAATTAATATGAATTTTATTACCTCTGCTAGTACAGTTAGTAATGCGGTAAATAATGTAGCTAACAGTACCTTAGTTAACGCAAGTGCATCTGATATATTTACAATTCTGAGATTTAGTATTGGAACTATATTCATATTTGTAGGTCTCCTTATTATAGTGCTTGCCATAATCGGTATTTTCAGACTCAATTATGTGCTCAATAGAATGCACGTTGCTGCAACCTGTGATACATTGGGAATGTTATTTATACTTGTCGGACTTGTATTTTTTGAAGGAATATCACCTACTACACTTAAACTTGTATGTATAGTAGTATTCTTCTGGTTATCAAGCCCTATATGCAGTCACTTGATAGCAAAGATTGAAAGCAGGACAAATAAGAATATAAAGAATGAATGTGGGGAGATGAAGTTATGATTTACATACAGTATATATTAGTAATATTTTTAGTAATATGTGCTATATCAGTATGTGTTACAAAAAACTTATTAGTTTCACTCATTATATTCACTGCCTATAGCTTAGTGATGTCAGTTATTTGGTTATTCATTGAGTCTCCAGATTTGGCTATTACTGAAGCTGCGGTTGGTGCAGGAATTACAAGTATATTGTTTTTCATAACACTTGTAAAAGTAGATAAGATGGATGAGGGGGAAGCAAAAGATGATTAGTTTGATTGATACACTCAAATCATTTGTAGATGGAGCCCCAGTAAAGAAAGAGGATGATACTAAGCTTACTATAAAGAAAGTAAGTAAGCATCACGAGACAAGTTTTACTGAAAGAGTTACATCTATGATAGAAAAGGGAGAGAGCAAGACTGCAAGAAGTGCTTATACAGTTGTTGCAGTTATAATGGCAGTTATAATTATTGCATGCCTTATATATACAGTTTCTTTCCTTCCACATTTTGGTGGAGCTGATAACCCAGCAAATAGTAGTGAAGTTGTAAAGGCATATATTGAGAATGGAATTCATGACACTGGTGCTACAAACTTCGTAGCAGGCATGATACTTAATTACAGAGCATTTGATACCTTGGGTGAGTCTTCAGTTCTTTTTATAGCAGCTACTACTGTTATTATACTTTTATTTAGACATAAGACAAAAGAAGAAGAGAAGATTGCTACTGTTGAGGAAGAAGTATATGAGGATAAGCACGATGTAATACTTAGACATGGTGCACTCATATTAGTTCCTGTAACACTTATGTTTGGAGTATATGTATTATTTAATGGTCACTTATCTCCTGGTGGTGGTTTTTCTGGCGGTACGATTTTAGGTGCAGCACTTATACTTTATAATTTAGCATTTGGAGATAAATCAACACAAAAATTCTTTAATTATAATATTAATAAAGTTGTAAAGATTTCAGCACTTACTTTCTATGCTTTATCACAAAGCTATATGTTCTTTACTGGAGCAAATCGCTTACCAATTCCTGATATAAATGGAGTTGCTGGTAGTTTGATAAGTAGTGGATTTATTTTACCACTGAATATAGGAGTAGGATTTGAAGTTGCATGTACAATGTTTGGATTTTATTCTTTGTTTGATAGGGAGGAAATCTAATGTTTGTCAAAGAATTAGTTATAAATTTCTACGAGACAGCAGCGATAATAGTTTTCGGTATCGGATTTGTTACATTGCTTCTCAATAGAAATATCATAAAGAAAATAATTGGATTCAACTTCATGGACACTGCTATATATTTGTTCCTTGCTTCTAAGGGCTATATAGCAGGACGTATTGCTCCAATCTTGGCAGAGGGTACAGATCCAACAGTATATCAAAAGGCTGTCAATGGTGTGCTTACAAATGTGCCAACAGTTGAAAAATATATCAATCCAATTCCAGCTGGTCTAGTTCTCACTGGTATCGTTGTATCAGTAAGTTTTACTGCATTCTTTCTGGCTCTTGCAGTTAGACTTTATAGAGAATACCACACATTGGATTTACATGAGATAATATCTATAATGAATAAAGAGGAGAACAAAGAATAATGTTGTTAGATGCATTGTCATTTTATAACCAATATTTTGAGCCAGGTACCACACATTATGTGATACAAAATATTGTACAAAATTTTCCATTTATAACTATAATACTTTCTTTGCTTTCAGGAATTTTTACTGCTGCGTTAAAACCAAAAGCTGCAATGAGACTTTGTTTCTTTAATCTAGTTGTATGTTTTTGTTTGTCGTTAGCTACACTTCTTTTCTGTATACAAAATGGTGATTACTATATATATATAATGGGTCGTTTCCCAGCACCATTTGGCAATGAGATAAGAGTAGGTGTATTAGAGACACTCATGGCTACAGCTTTTTCACTTGTAATGCTTTTATCTTTGATGGGCGGTCTCAAACATATATTCCATGATGTATTACCAGAAAAGCAAGAGTATTATTTCTTGATGATGGATTTACTTTTCACTTCACTTATCGCACTTATCTATACAAACGACTTATTTACTGCATATGTATTCGTAGAAATAAATACACTTACAGCCTGTGCTATAGTTATGCTTAAGCATAGCAAAGAGACTTTGGTAGCCACTGCAAGATACTTGATGATGAGCTTGCTTGGTTCAGGTCTTATAATGATAGGCATAAGTATATTATATGATATTAGTGGGCACCTTCTTATGGAAGATATTAGAAAGTCAGTAGGAGTGTTATTTGCTACAGGACAATATCAACTTCCATTAGAAGTAGTTATCTGTGTATTTGCTATAGGACTTGGTATAAAGAGTGCACTTTATCCATTCCACTCTTGGTTACCTGATGCACATGGTACATCTACATCTGGATCTTCTGCAGTACTTTCAGGTCTTGTACTTAAAGCATACATCATTTTACTTATTAAACTAATTTTCAGAGTATTTGGTACTGATGTAATATTCAGTTCAAGAGTGCTCAATATATTATTTGTCCTTGGTATATTAGCTATGACCATTGGTTCTATCAAAGCTATAAACTCGAGGGATTTAAAGAGAATGATTGCATATTCATCAGTTGCTCAGATTGGATACATCTACCTTGGCATAGGTCTTGGACCAGCTGGAATGGCAGCTGCATGTTTCCAAATATTAGTTCACGCATATACAAAGCCAATGCTCTTCAATACTGCAGGTGCATTTATGGATACTGCAGGTGGAAGCAGAAAGTTTAAGGACTTATCTGGTGCAGCACGTAAAAATATGTGGGCAGGTATCGGATTTGCTGTAGGTGCATTCTCAATGATAGGTATACCACTTTTTGCAGGATTCGTTGTTAAATATAATCTCGCTACTGCAGCACTTAGTACTTCAAAGGAGAGAGCAGTGCTTGCTCTTGTTGCATTAGTAATAAGTACTGTGCTTAATGCGATTTATTATATACCAGCTCTTATGGTTTTATTTAAAAAGACAGATGAGACTAAGACAATTGTCTTACATGGCAAGAAGAAGGACATGCCATTTATTATTTCAAATGGAGTATTCATTGTTTGCAATTTTGTACTTGGCATTATGTCGCCAGTATTTATTGATCTTATAGAAAAAGGACTAAAAATGTTTTAATTAGAAAATATTTTTTCAGAGGTATGATATGGATTATATGCTTTTATTACCAATACTTTTTCCAAGTTTAGCAGCATTATTTACATTGGTAATCAAGAAAAAGTTTAGCGACAGAGGATTTAGAACTATTTATGTAGGAGTAGTTCTTGTAGTTACTTTTTTGCTAAATTTATATGCAATATTTAATTTTAATGAGCTTACATTATTCAAACTCACAGAGAGTTTACCTATTAGCTTGAAAGTTGATGAGTTGACTTATTTGTTCAACATACTTGTGACTGTGATGTGGTTGCTTGCTGGTATATTCTCATTTGAATATATGAAGCACGAAGATAATAATGAGAGTTTTTACTTATTTTATCTTTTGACTGAGTCAGTGCTTTTGGCACTTGGTATGGCAGCTAACTTCCTTACACTTTATTTATTCTATGAATTTATGACTTTCTTGTCACTTCCACTTGCACTTCATACAAGAACTAAGGAAGCTATTAATGGAGGTCTTAAGTATTTATTCTATTCAGTATTTGGTGCTTCACTTGCACTAGTTGGATTCTTCTTTATGACTCAATATGGAAGTATTGATTTTGTAGCAGGTGGAAATTTGAGTGCATATAAGGTTATAGGACATGAGCAACTTTTACTCAAAGTATTTTTCTTCACAATACTTGGCTTTAGCGTAAAGGCTGGTATGTTCCCATTCCATGCATGGCTTACTGCAGCTCACCCTGTAGCACCAGCACCAGCATCAGCAGTTTTATCTGGTATCATTACTAAGGCTGGAGTACTTGCTATCATAAGAGTTATATATTATCAGGCAGGTATAGATTTCCTTAAAGGAACTTGGGTACAACAAGCATTTATGATACTTACACTCATTACAGTATTCATGGGATCGATGATGGCATTTAAAGAAAAAGTATTGAAAAAGAGACTTGCATATAGTTCTGTAAGTCAAGTATCATATGTGTTATTTGGATTATCAACTATGACAGCTGTAGGATTTGTTGGAGCACTTCTTCAAGTAGTATTCCACTCAATCGCAAAGAACTTGCTCTTTATGTCAGCAGGAGCAATTATATATAGAGAACATAAGACAAATGTTGATGAATTAAAAGGCATAGGAAAGAATATGCCAATCGTTATGTGGTGCTTTACAATTGGCGGACTTGCACTTGTTGGTATACCACCACTTACAGGTTTTGTAAGTAAATGGTATCTCGCTATGGGATCACTTGAGGCAACTGGTGTATCTGCTGTACTTTCATATCTTGGACCTGTAATTCTTCTTACAAGTGCGTTACTTACTGCAGGTTATTTAGTAACAATATCTATTGATGCGTTTATTCCTGGAGCAGATTTCGATTATAAGAAAGTTAAGAAAACTGAGCCAAATAAGTATATGACTATTCCACTTGTGTTGCTTTCAGCAGCATGTGTTATTTGCGGAACATTTGCAACACCATTAATTAATTATTTTACAAATATCGCGAAATTAATAATAAAGTAGGAGGCATTTGTGGACGGAGATCTTTTAATATTTTTAGCAGTATTCCCAATAGTAGGAGCATTTATTTCTTACTTGATAGGAAGAAAGAACAAAAAACTTAGAGATTATTTTGTTGCTTTTGTGTGCATACTTGATCTTGCAATTATGGTTTATTTGTTCATGCAAGTTGCGCGTGGGGCAGGATTTAGTTCAGCTCGTGTAGCTTGTGGAGGATGGTTACACTTTAAATTAGATGGATTTAGAGCTATATATGGAACTATATGTGTACTTATGTGGACAATGACAGCACTTTTTTCACATGAGTATTTCCATCATTATAGAAATAGAAATAGATATTTCTTCTTCTTGCTTTTGACATTTGGTGGAACCATGGGAGTGTTCTTATCAGCTAATCTATACACTACATTCATATTCTTTGAGATTATGTCTATGGCTTCATATGTGACTGTTATACATGATGAAAAGCCAAAGACAATGAGAGCAGGAGATACATATTTGTTTATAGCTGTACTTGGTGGTATGGTTATGCTCATGGGACTTTTCTTACTTCAAAATGCAGTTGGCACACTTGAGATTGATGGTTTACATGATGCAATAGTTGCATATAGTGGAAATAAGAGTGTGATATGGGTAGCTGCACTTTGTTTGCTTTTTGGATTTGGTGCAAAGGCGGGTATGTTTCCAGTTCATATTTGGCTTCCTAAAGCTCACCCTGTAGCACCGGCACCAGCTTCAGCATTACTTTCAGGAATTTTAACTAAGTCAGGTGTGTTTGGTATACTTATAATAACATCTCGCATTTTCTTTGGAGATCATGCATGGGGAGAGTTAATACTTTATATAGGTGTTATCACAATGTTCCTTGGAGCATTCCTTGCAGTGTTCTCAATTGACTTAAAGAGAACTCTTGCTTGTTCATCAATGTCACAGATAGGATTTATATTGGTTGGCGTTGGAATGCAATGCATACTTGATAGAGAAAATTATTTGATAGCAGTTCGTGGTACTATTTTGCACATGGTAAATCACTCAATGTTTAAGTTAGTGCTCTTTATGTGTGCAGGTGCAGTATACATGAATTTACATAAATTAGATTTAAATGATATTAGAGGATTTGGAAGAAGGAAAACTTTACTCAAAGTATCATTCTTGGTTGGCTATCTTGGTATTATAGGATTACCAGCATTTAGTGGATATATTTCAAAGACATTACTTCATGAATCAATAGTTCATGAGATTCATCATTTACATGGTGCAGGACATTCAACACTTATATACAATATTATAGAATGGATATTCTTAATTTCTGGTGGACTTACTGCAGCATATATGACAAAACTTTATATCTGCTTATTCCATGAGAAAAATAACGATGCTAAACTTCAAGAAAAATATGATTCACTCAATAAGACATATATGAATAAGTTGTCTGGATTTGCCATCGGTGGTTCAGCAATGATAGTATTTGTACTTGGCTTCAATACATTTATTACACAAGTTATACTTAAAAATGTGCATGATGCAAATGCTACATTAATGGATAAGATAGCACATATTGGACAGACATTCATGACAAATGGCGAAGAAGTACACGCACATGCAGTTGAGTATTTTGCATGGGAGAATTTAAAAGGTGGAGTAATATCTCTCGCTATAGGTCTTGCTGTTTATTTATTGATTATAAGACCATTACTTATGAAAAATGAAAATGGAAAGAAAGTATATATTAATGTATGGCCAGAGAAGTTAGACCTTGAGGACAGTTTCTATAGACCATTAATTATGACTGGACTTGTAAATGTATTCTCATTCATATTTAGAATTTGTGACAAGTTAGTTGATGGTATAGTATCAATACTTAGATCTACATTATTTGTTGCAATCAACACTATAAAGACTGGAGATGCATTCGCAGTATTAAATGTGGAATCAAAATCATCTAAGGCAGTTAAGACTGTTACTGATAGTTTGTCAATGAGCTTATTGTTATTCTGCCTTGGTTTATGTATAGCATTAATATACTTAGTTGTATTACACACTTAATTGTCTTGAAAATGTAACTATCATATTCGTAGGGGCGACGCATTACGAGCCACATCGTAGGGGCGATGCACTGCGAGCCTGAAACATTAAAAGTCGGATGTGATAATTATATTTTTAGAAAATAAATTATAAATAATTAAAGTTTAGGGAGGACTTTATTATGGATCAAAAAGTAAAAAATGCTAAAATTTTGTTTAAAGTTTTAGTGCTTTTCACTGCGATGTTCTTTGTAATGTCATTCGCATATGGTGCTATGACAGGAACAACAGGTGAGATTTTTCCAAAGTTTTTGGAAATTTTGAGAACTCCTGCTCAATGTACACATGATTTATTTGAATTAAGTGTAGCAGGAACATTTTTCAGCATGGGTATGTGTTGCTTACTTATGCTTGTTTACATTGTAGCATGTGGCGGTATTAATTCAGTTAACAGTGGTACTGTAGCTGCATTCTTCCTTACAGTTGGTTTCTCTTCTTGGGGTATGAATGTTCTTAATATGCTTCCACTTATGCTTGGTATGCAAGTATATGCATTAATTAAGAAGAAAACACCAGCTTCTATGATGAATCTTGGTATTTTTGCAACTGCAATCGCACCTATCATGTCAGAGGTTATGCTCAGATGGCCAGGTGCATATACTAACATCAATGAAGAAGGTAAGGCTGTTGCTCAACTTGCATCAACAGCACCTTTCCCAAGTGTTCAAATTTCAGGAATTATTTTAGCATTTGTTATTGCTATACTTTTCTGTTTATTCTACCCACCAATGTGTGCAAAGGCTCCAAACTTCCACTTTGGATGTGACCTCTTCAATGCAGGACCTCCAGCTGGTTTCCTTTGCTTAATGACTATTGGTTTCTTAATGAAAGTTCCAAATGCAGGTGCAGTAGCATTTAATACTGGTGCAACTGTATCAAATGGACCAGCAGTTGTTCCATTTGCGGATAGAGCTATTAATCCAGACTTTTTATATAAGTTTGTATTAATTTCTTATATTGCTGTTTTTGTAATTTGCTTCATCTTAGGCTTAATGATTGACAAAGATTCACTTAAGAATTATGGAAAACTTATTAAAGATTCTGGACATGGTTCAGACTTTGTTGAAAAGTATGGTATCGGCGCTACTATGATAAACTTCGCTGTATATGGTGTATTTATCGTAGCATTCTATAGCATTATGAAATTTGCCTTTGGAGCTGCTTGGGCAGGCGGAGTTACTGGTGTAGTATGGTGTGCATTTACTTGGGTTGCAGCTGGTGCTCATCCAGGAAACGTATTACCAATAGGTATCGGATATGTACTTATTTCATTAGTATCAACAAAATTGTTCCCAGCACTTCACATTGGTGCTGATGCAGGAAGACTTGGTATGAATAGTGTTGCAATCCTTATAGCATTCTCTTATGCTACTGGTATGGCTCCTATTTCAGGAAAGTATGGATTTATCTGGGGTGTAGTTGCAGGTATGATGCACTTTGCAATTGTTACTCTCATACCACTTCAATATGACTTCTTCAACTTCTATAATGGAGGATTTACAGCAGGTGTAGTTGCATTCGTATTGATTCCATTTATAGAGCACTATTGGCCAGCAAAAGCTGACGCAAAATAGTTATACCGTAATGGCGAGTTATACGCCCACATTGTAATGGCGAAGTAATTCGCTAATTGTAGGGGCGAGCATTGCGAGCCCGAAAAAACTAAATATTAATCATTAATGTTAGCGAGTTGGCATGAACCATGAGCTTGTGTCAACCAATGAGTATAGATAGCAATGTCTATGCTTGCCTTTCGCGAAGCTTTCATTAGTTTCAATCAAGGCATTTAATGATTTTTAATTATTAAATGCCTTTTTTGTTAGAGAGAGACAAAATGAAAAAAGTAAATGTAGAAGATGCAATTGGAATGGTTCTATGTCACGATATGACACAGATTATTCCAGGCGTTGTGAAAGATGCAAAATATAGAAAAGGTCACGTAGTAAAGGAAGAGGATATTCCGATACTCCTTTCTATGGGTAAAAAACATTTATTCGTATATGAAGTAAATGAAAATATGATTCATGAGAATGATGCAGCAATTTATCTTCGCGATATGTGTATTAGTGAAAACTTGGTTGATTCAGAAGTAAAAGAAGGAAAGATAATGCTTAAGAGTAAAATTAAAGGTTATCTTTCTGTAGATAAGAATAGATTGAAAGCTGCTAATATGCATAATGACATAGTCATTTCAACAATTAAAAATGGAAATGTCGAGCAAAATGAAACTGTGGCAGGTATGAGAGTAGTACCGCTTGTCATAGAAAAAAAGAAACTAGAAGAAGTTAAAATTGCTGTAGGAAATGAACCTATTATTAAAGTTTATCCATATAAAGTAAAAAGTTTTGGAATGGTTGTCACAGGCTCTGAAGTTGCTGAAAAAATCATTGAAGATAAGTTTTCTCCAGTGGTTGAGAATAAGCTATCTAAGTTTGGTGTAAAACTTATTGATAAGGTTTATTCTGGTGATGACAAAGAAAAAATAATAGCTGGCATAAAAACTTTAAAAGACAAAGGTGCAGAACTTATTTGTTGTACTGGTGGTATGTCAGTTGATCCAGATGATATGACACCAAGTGCAATAATAGATAGTGGTGCAAAAGTGATTACATATGGTGCACCATTTCTTCCAGGAGCTATGATGTTGCTTGGATATTTTGATGATGACACGCCTATAATAGGTCTTCCGGGTTGTGTCATGTATGCTGCATCTACTGTATTTGATGTTCTGTTGCCTAAGATACTAGCAAAAATCAAATGGAGCAGAGAAGAGATAGTTGAGATGGGATATGGTGGACTTTGTCGCCAGTGTAAAACTTGCCACTTCCCTAACTGCGCATTTGGAAATTAAATTATTAAAAGGAGAAAAATTATGAAATTAAGTGCAAGAAATCAATTAAAGGGAAAAGTTGTAGGAATTGAGGAAGGTGCTGTAAATGGCATCGTAAAAATCGATATTGGTGGTGGCAATGTAATTAGCGCTACTATATCAATGAATGCTATTAAGGAACTTGGATTAAGCGTTGGAAAAGAAGCTTATGCAGTTATTAAGGCAACTTCAGTAATGGTAGGAATTGATTAATATGTATGGGCGAGTTATGCGAGCCCACAATCGTAGGGGTGAACTTTAGGCGCCCGAAAGGAAATGAAAAAATATGAAAAAATTATTGAGTTTTATTTTATCAATCGCTATGGTTTTATCACTTGTGGCATGTGGAGGTAGTAGTACTGCTAACAATACTGCAACAGAAACTACTAAAGCAGTTGAGCCAACTGAGCTTATTGTATTTGCAGCTGCTTCTATGACTGAAACAATGAATGAGATCAAAGGTATGTATGAGGCTAAGAATCCAAATATTAGAATTACTTATAACTTTGATTCATCAGGCACTCTTTTAAAACAAATAGTTGCTGGTGCTGATTGTGATTTGTTTATATCAGCAGCTCAAAAACAAATGAATCAACTTGATTCTTCTAAAGAAGAAAAAGACAATCCAGATAAGAATGATTTTGTATTGCAAGGCACAAGAATTAATCTTCTTGAAAATAAGGTAGCCCTTGCGGTACCAGATAATAACCCAAAAGGTATAGAAAAGTTTGATGATTTAACAACTGATAAATTATCACTTCTTGCTATAGGCAATAGTGATGTACCTGTAGGTGCATATACACTTGAAATATTAGAATATCTCAAAAAACCAGTTGATGAACTTGAAAAAGAAGGAAAGATTACTTATGGATCAAATGTTAAGGAGGTTACTACTCAAGTAAAAGAGGGAACAGTTGATGCAGGTATAATATATGCAACTGATGCTGCTTCTGCAAAATTGCAAGTAGTAGACCTTGCTACAAAGGATATGTGTAAGCAAGTTATTTATCCAGCTGCAGTTTTAAAAATTACTAAGAACGAAGCTGAGGCTAAGAAATTTTTAGACTATTTACAAACTGCTGAAGCAATGAAAGTATTTGAATCAGTAGGATTTGCAAAGGCAAGTTAGTATGGACCTATATCCTTTATTTAATTCGTTAAGAATAGCAATTATAGCTACGATAATAATTTTTTTCATTGGTATTTTTGCAGCATACTATATCGCAAAACTACCTGGTATTATTAAAGGGGTGTTGGATGTAATTCTGACACTTCCTTTGGTATTACCACCCACTGTCGTTGGCTATTTGTTACTTATGTTACTTGGACCAAGAAGACCTATGGGGATATTAATTAATGAATTATTTGGAATCAGAATGGTTATGACTTGGTGGTCGGGAATATTTGCATCTGTGGTTGTGGCATTTCCGTTGATGTATAGAACTGCTAGAGGAGCATTTGAATCATTTGACGAGAACCTTGCCTATGCTGGAAAGACTTTAGGTTTAAGTAATAGTTATATATTTTGGTTTGTACGAATGCCTTATTGTGCAAAATCTATGATGGCTGGAATAGTATTAGCATTTGCAAGAGCCTTAGGCGAATATGGTGCTACATCAATGGTGGCGGGATATACGCCAGGCAAAACCGCAACTATCTCCACAACTGTTTATCAACTTTGGAGAACTAATGATGAAACTGGAGCAGGTGTGTGGGTATTAATCAATATTGCAATTTCAGCTGTGTTCCTACTTATGATCAATAACTCTGAAAAGAAGAATAAATATGTTAAAAGTTAAAATTAAAAAACAATTAGATAATGTAGTTTTAGATATTGATTTTGAGACTAATGATGAAATCTTAGGTCTTATTGGTGCCTCGGGTTCTGGGAAATCAATGACACTTAAATGTATTGCTGGTATAGAAAAGCCAGATGAGGGCATAATCAAACTCAATGATAGAGTTTTATTTGATAGTGAGAGAAAAATCAATTTAAGACCGCAGGATAGAAAGATAGGTTATTTATTTCAAAACTATGCTTTGTTTCCACAGATGACTGTAAGAAAAAACATACAGGTATCTGTAAATAAAAAATATAACGATGCCGACAAAGATAGTAAAATTAATGAAATAATAAATTTATTAAATCTTAAAGGTCTTGAAAAGAGATATCCAAATGAATTATCTGGTGGGCAGCAGCAAAGAGTTGCATTTGCGAGAATAATTGTTAATGAACCTGACTTTTTGCTTCTCGATGAACCATTTTCAGCACTTGATGCATTCCTTAGGTGGAATATAGCGAAAGAACTTAAGGATATAATTAAAAAGCTCAACAAAAGTGCTATTTTCGTTACTCATAATGTAAATGAAGTTTACTATTTGTGTAAAAATGCTATAGTGCTTGATAAAGGTAAAGAAATTGAGAGAAACAGTGTAAAAGATTTGATAGACAATCCCAAAACAGAAATGGTAAAGAATATTGTTCGCTACTCTGATTTTAGTAGAGAAGAAATAGATAAATTTTGATATTGATATTTTATTATTGTTATATTATAATTAGCGAAACAATTATACTAAGGAGAAAAAGTATATGAGCGCCGAATTAAAATCACTATGTATTAAAAGTAAGCAAGATAAATTAATGCACAATATAAAACAAGCAGATTTAATAAAGACAGGAATACCTAATGATGTCCATTGCGATGGTGGAGACTTTCAAGTGTCTATATTGCCAGAAGAAGTAATAAAAAATTATGAAAATGAGACAGGTAAAAAGTTCACTTATGGTGACTTTGGTGAAAATCTTGTCATTTCAGGTCTTGATTATAAATCACTAAAGGTAGGGGATAGTCTTACCTTAGGGGATGGAAGGCTTTTAATTACTAAAATAGGCGCTGATTTCAAGAAGTCAGAAAATTGCGGTGAAATGGAGGAAAAAGGGGTTTGCAACAAGGAAATCCACGACAATTACATCTTTTGTAAGGTAACAGTTGCAGGCATTATAACTGGAGGGGATTTGGTCTATATTGATTAATAGGCAAAATGACCTAAAATACTTAAATATTGATAAATTATTGATATATTATATTGGTTTAATAGGGGGCATTTCGCCCCCTATTTTTTGTATTAGAGGCATATTATTGTAGTTATATACATATAACCATATTGATTAAAATGTAAGAATTTGTTAAAATATACGTAAGGCATTCGTTATATAAATATTTTTTCCGAGAT
>OMRR01000079.1 GCA_900313535.1 uncultured Eubacteriales bacterium | reverse complement strand
TTTTCCCTTTTATTTGTAAAATATAGTTTCCTGCATCTGTGGCACCAGTACTAACAATCTTATAATCCTCATTAGCTATTAAAGTTGCACCATTTAATACCACACTAGTAACTGTCGGATTTTTAATAGTTCCATCATATACAAAACTACTAGAATTTAGTGTTACAACTCCATCACTCAAATCAGTTCTATCAATTAAAACTTGGCTTAAAATTACTCCACTAGAGTTTAAAAGACTTAAAATACCATCTTCCAAGCTAAGTGCCGCGCCGTAAGAACTTAAATCCACATCAGTAACGCCAACTTGTTTCCAAGCATTATTTGTATAAATAAATTCATCATATCCATCTTTTGGTTTTTGTGGGTTTTTAGGAAGAAAATAAAAAATCTTTTCTTCACCAGTTGTTTCTAAAATACTTCTATCTTGTTCTACTTGTACTCTAAAGCCTTCTCGTTTGGCTTCTTCTACTTGTTTTTTAGTATATCCTAATGCTACTGCAAGAGTTAATATATCCATAAAATCACCACCTTACAGAGCAACCCAATCGCCCGCATTATTTTTCATTTTAACGTCCATGCCGCCGTTTGATAAAATAATAGCTATTGAACCAATTGGAGCATTAGAAGGAATTTCATTAACTTCTTGTTCTGTATCACAAACCCAAGCTTCAATTGGGGAGTTGGGAGTATTTCCTTTTTGAATTAATTGCATATATAATTCCTCCTTTACATATATTTTTTATTATTCCTCTTCATAGATATTTTCTTCTTCAATTCTTTTTCTATCTACACTAGCCTCTGCAAGAGTATAAACACATACGCTACCAAAAGCAGTTATAATTGAGCCAACTTGAGTGGCAGTATTATCACTTGCATTAAAAAAGACTAAAACAGATAATACAAGTGCTGCTACCAAAACCCAAAATTTACGAGAAGAAAGTTTTTCTTTCCAGTTAATTTTCATTTATTTAGCCTCCTTAGTTAGATGGAGTGTAATCATGGTGTTACCTCCTTATAATCGTCCACATTAAAGCCGATGGATTCAAGATACTCGATATAGTCCTCGATTGCTACGATATGGCTATATATAGTTGACCAGTTGGTCGCCGTTTCAAACCATGAAAGATTTGTGCGAGGAACGTAAATTCTGTAATTTGTAGGAAGATTGCCAAATGCATTTGTGTTGGAAAGTGTTGGTTTTGATTCTAATAGAACATCACAAAGAGAATAGCAGCTATAAAACGCGTCGTCTTCAATACTTGTTACACCATCCGGAATATTAATCTGTGTGAGAGAATAGCAGCTATAAAACGCGTTGCTTCCAATACTTGTTACACCATCGGGAATATTAATCTGTGTGAGAGAATAGCAGCTATCAAATGCACCGTTTCCAATACTAGTCGTCCCACATTTCTGCATGGTAATAGTTGTTGCTGTATCGAGTCTTGGGTTTCCCCAAAAATTGTGGTCTTGTCCATCCGTTGTGGTATAAATCGCTCCGATGTCTAGTGTTTCACCTTCATGATTTTGAATCCACGTTTTAATATTTGCCAATGACCAGTTCCATTTTTGAAACAAAAGCAATTCATGGTCTGCTGCTGCATAAGCGGGAAGTATATTTGGAGCGGGTAACTCGGTCAAAGCAAGCGCATCCTCGACGGAATATTCAGCAAGTTTTGTTCCTTCCCAATCCCATAGTACAAGAGCCGGATTTACAACTCCTATCACATTTACATTAACTCCAGCTTTATTTATAACATCATACTCACCATTTTCAGTTATTTCTAAAGTTCCTTCTGGCTTAATAATCATTTTTTCAGGTAGTAATTCCGTAATTAAATCTACCAATTCAGTAATAGTATCATCTTCAGGACTAATACTACTACCATCTTCAATAATATTAATTATAATATTTTTTATTTTATCTACAATCTGTTCATCAGTTTCATAAGTATTTCTAAAATCATCTAACATAGTTCCAAAAATATTAAAATTTAAATTTTCTGGAGTTTTCTTTAAATAATTTATTAAATCTTGTTTATTGATCGCTACCATTATCTATGTCCTCCTCTGAACTATAAACTTGTGATAATATTTCCTCATTAGAAGTAATATTACCTTTAATTTTTTCTTTGTTCTCCATAGCAG